>JAGWXV010000189.1 GCA_018969705.1 Betaproteobacteria bacterium | reverse complement strand
CGGAGGTTAATTGGCGCGAATAGTCAATCCAGTGCAGTTGGTGTGCTGAGCGCTTTAGTGGTTGGCGATCAGCGTGCGATTGGAGTGTCCGAGTGGGCGGTCTTTCGAAAGACTGGCGTTTCGCATTTGATGAGCATTTCGGGATTACATGTCACGATGATTGCGGCGATGGCTGCCGCAATCGGTGCAGCCCTCTGGCGTGCGCTGTGTCTCACACGGCTCGCAGCAGGCTTGTGGATCCCTGTGCAATCGGTGGCCGCTGCCTTTGCAATTGTTGGCGCCGTCGGCTATGCACTGCTCGCTGGCTTTGCGATCCCGGCCCAACGCACGGCCTTGATGGTGACGGTTCTGGGCCTTGCCCGCATTCTTGGTGTGCAGGCCAGTAGCTACTCGGTGTTGGCTCTGGCCATGGTGGTAGTGCTGGCGGCCCATCCGATGGCCGTGCTTTCGGTGGGATTTTGGTTGTCGTTTATTGCGGTCGGGTTTTTGTTCACCCTGAGCGAAGGCCAAACAATAGGCCGACACGCCGGCGTACTCAGACGCTGCTGGGATGCGCTTAAGCGCGCGGCATACACCCAGTGGGCCATCACCTTGGGCCTACTGCCGCTGACGGTTTTCTTTTTTCAGCAGATCTCTTTGGTGGGGCCGATTGCCAATGCGCTGGCAATTCCGGTGGTGAGTTTTTTGGTAACTCCGCTGGCAATGGCCGGAGTGGTTCAGGCCGCTTGCATGGGAAGTGCTTGGCTATTGGGCATTGCTGCTGGTATTCAAGAGCAGCTTTTTGGATTTTTAGCATGGAGCGCGACACAGCCCTTTGCAGTATTGGATTGGCCAGGCCCTGGCTGGCCTGCAGCAGCGGTTGCCACCATTGGCATGGTGATGGTTTTCGGGAAGTGTCTGCATGGCCGAGCCTATCGGTGGCGGCACATCGGCTGGCTCGGTCTTTTCGCGCTGTGTCTGCCTGCTGTAACGACTCCTGCCGAGGGAGAAATGCAGGTCACTTTGATGGATGTCGGCCAAGGCAGTGCGGTGTTGATTCGAACGCGCGATCACACCGTGCTTTTTGATACCGGCCCAGTCATGGGGCAAAGCGATGCGGCCGAGCGTGTCATTCTGCCCACGCTGCGTCGCTATGGCGTGCGGCAAATCGATCATCTCGTAATCTCGCATGCCGATCAGGATCACAGTGGTGGGCTGGCAAGCCTTCTGCTTGCAATGCCGACCGCCTCGATTACCGCACCCGAGTTTCAGTCGCTGTACGAGTCACTACACAAGATCTCGCCTGAGGCAGCCGCTGCAATGCCGCTGCATCAGGCGCAATGCCGAGCGGGACAAAAATGGAGCATCAACGGGATTGATTTTCAGTTTCTGCATCCCAGCGCGCTGCGCCCGTCGATTACGCCAACGCAGCGCAATCGTTATTCCTGTGTGTTGCGCGTTGAGAGCGCAGATGGCGGCAGCCTTTTGCTGGCCGGCGATATTCCGCTAAAAACAGATCGTGAGTTGGTGGGCCGATTTGTTGGCCTACAGGATCCGGAAAATCCAGAAGCTTTGGCCTTAGCCGGCGCTCGACTCGCATCACAGGTCTTGGTGGCACCCCATCACGGCAGTAAAACCTCTTTAAGCGAAGACCTTCTGCGAGCAACTGCGCCGCAGTTTGTAGTGATTCAGGCAGGCTATCGCAATCGGTTTGGCCATCCACATCAAGAGACGTTGGATCGTATTGCGCGCGCCCAGGTCAATGCCCCCGCAGTGCTGCGGACAGACCTGCAGGGCGCGATTGAGTTTCGCTGGAGTGCTGGCCAGCTGATGCACTGGGATTTCTGGCGTGATCATCGGCGCTGGTGGCACCTGAACCGGGCTGCCGAGCCGATGCC
>JAGWXV010000188.1 GCA_018969705.1 Betaproteobacteria bacterium | reverse complement strand
ATCGTTGCAGAGGCCGAACCAGAGGCCGAACCGATTCCGTTTTTTGCGCAGCAGGGCACCAGTCCGCGCACCGATGGCCCTTCACGGGCGGGGCTTGATTACGACCCACCAAAGCTTCACAAGGTCTTGGCGGATGCCGGCGTAGGCTCGCGCCGCGAGATGGAGGAGTTGATTCTCGCGGGCCGCGTATCGGTCAATGGCACACCCGCGCACATTGGCCAACGCATCCTGCATTCTGATCAAGTCAAGGTCAACGGCAAGCCCATTCGTATTCGCGTGGCACCACCGCCAGTCCGGGTGCTGGCGTATCACAAGCCGTCTGGCGAGATCGTCACCCGCGATGATCCGCAGCAACGGATTACTGTCTTTAAAAAGCTGCCACCCGTCCGATTTGGTCGCTGGATCGCCGTTGGCCGGCTGGATATGAACACCGAAGGCCTGCTGCTTTTTACAACTTCAGGTGAGCTGGCCAATCGGCTCATGCATCCGCGCTCACAAGTCGAGCGCGAATATGCTGTTCGTATTTTGGGTGAGTTAAGTGCTGAGGGCCGCGAACAGCTGCTCGCAGGCGTGACACTTGAAGACGGTCCCGCGAAATTTGAATCCATTGAAGAAGCAGGCGGCGAGGGCGCCAATCGCTGGGTCCGCGTGGTCATCAACGAGGGCCGTAATCGCGAAGTCCGCAGAATGTTTGAATCGGTTGGCCTGACAGTGAGCCGGCTAATTCGCATTCGTTATGGCCAGGTAGCCTTGCCATCTGGTCTGCGTCGTGGGCAGGCGGTCGATCTTGCCGAGACCGAGGTCCAATCGCTGTGTCAGTCCGTAGGCCTGCGCAGTGGTAGCCAGGATCAGGCGCGTGGCCAGGGCCCGCGTCGTGGAGCGAACCCGCGCGGTAACCGGCCCCACAACAAAGGCCCACGTCGGCCGGGCGCACAGGAATGGCACTCACCGAGTAGCGTTGCACGCGTGCAAGCCGACGACCGGCCGCTGATTGATGATGAGGATTTATCGCAGCCACACCCGGATGACGAATGGCAGCCCTCGGGGCCTGATGCCCATCTCTCGCACCTTGGCGGTGGCATGAAAAAGCGGCCTCAGGGCCCCAAAAAACCGAATCCATTGCAGACCTCTTGGGGCAATGCCAAGCCGTCGGGCGCCTCTTTGTCGGCGCCCCAGCGGCCAGATGGCGGCAATCACAACAAGCCCCGTGGGGGCCGACCCGGCCGCAAGCCCGGATTCAAAGGCCGCAAGGGCCCGTAGCGCCTTGCACCAGGGGTGAGAGTCCAGTAAAATCAAGCACGTACGACGCGCTTTTCGGTAGTGTGAGCAGCGTCCTTAATAAGAAATGGGCTTCACAAAGCCCATTTTTTTTTGCTGTTGGAAAGGCGTTGTGGGCATGGCGGATCTCTGGCAGGTCGTGGAATCGGCGGCCCGCGATGTGGGCTTTGAATTGGTGGACCTGGAGCGGACTCCTGGCGGCATGGTGCGAGTGTTTATCGACACCTTGGACCATAGCCGCATGGTCACGGTCGATGACTGTGAACTGGTCTCTAAGCAGCTGGTGCATCAGCTGCCCGTCGAGGGCTTTGATTTTCAGCGGCTTGAGGTGTCTTCACCCGGCATGGATCGCCCGCTGACCAAGCTGGAGCATTACCTGCGGTTTGCGGGCCAGGCCATCAAGCTGCGGCTCAAGCTGCCGCTGGAGGGCCGGCGCAATTTCGAGGGCCTGCTGGTGGTCGGCCCGGATCAGGCGCTGTCGCTGCACTGGGAGAGCAAGCCCGGCGAGGTGCTGGAGTTGAAGTTTGAATTACAGGATGTGGATCGGGCGCGTCTGGTGCCCCAAGTCAAGTTTTAGGAGAGTGGAAGATGAGTCGTGAACTGATGATGCTGGCAGATGCCCTGGCCCGTGAAAAAAA
>JAGWXV010000025.1 GCA_018969705.1 Betaproteobacteria bacterium | reverse complement strand
ACCTCGCCTCGGCCATAAGCGGGATCATTGGCCAAAGAGACACCTGCCTGCTGCGCTTCTGCGCCCGCCAAGGTTTTGTAATAAATCCGAACTGCCTCTTGCGGAGCGCCATGAAACAGCACCCCGCCCTGATGCAAGACCATTGCCTGATCGCACAGTAAACGAATGGCATTTAAATCATGGGAGACAAACAGCAGCGCGCCGCCTGCCTGTTTGTAGTCCCGAATCTTTTGCATGCAGCGCTGCTGAAAACGGGCATCGCCCACCGATAAGGCTTCGTCCACCACAAAGGCCCGGGGCCGGCTATGAAAAGCGATAGAAAAGCCAAGCCGCATCTGCATGCCAGAAGAGTAGGTGCGAAGCGGGGTATCAATAAAGGGGCCAAGCTCTGCGAAGTCAATGACCTCGGGAGAGATATTTTCAATCTCATCGTTAGTTAAGCCCAAGAGATGGCCATTGATCGCAATATTCTCTCGGCCTGTGGCTTCAGGATCAAAGCCAGTGCCAAGTTCCAATAAGCCTGCAATACGGCCGCTTGCGGTAACGCTGCCGGAATCGGGATCCAGCACACCCGTGATGAGTTTTAAAAGCGTGGATTTTCCTGCGCCATTTTGGCCGATCACACCCAGTGCCTGGCCTGCTGCCAGTTGAAAAGAGATGTCTTTTAATGCCTGATGGGTCTGATGGCGCATGCCGCCCCAGAGGGCTTCTTTTAAGCGGTCAACGGGTTTTGGATAAATGTGAAAGGCTTTGCTCACGGCCTTCACTTCAAGAACGGGTCCGCTAGAGTGCATCGCGCAGAGCCTTTTTGGTTCGGTGATGCAAAAGCATCATTGCTACGCCAAAGGCCAGCACAATGGCCAACAAAATACCGAGTGCTTGCGGCTGTGGCGGCTGGCCATAGACCACGATGCGCTGAACAGAGGCCAAGGCAGGCAGCATGGGGTTGCCCGACTGGATGGCCTGCACGGAGGCCGGGAGGATATCGATGGTGTAGACAATCGGTGTTACCCAAAACCCAATCTGTAACAAGATGGGTACAAAACGGCGCAGATCCGGGATGAATACCTCTAGCATGCCAAAGATGATTCCCAGGCCATAAGAAAACCCCAGCAGCATGATGAGCACCGGAATCAGCCAGAGCCACTGCCAAGTGATCGGATGGCCGATGGCCAAAAGAAAAATTGCGAACAACGCCATAGAGATGAGGTAAATCACAAATTCTGAGACTGGCACCGACACCGGCGGAGAGATCAGACCCAGCGGTACTTTGCGATAGAGGTGGGCCCGATCGCGATACCAACTCGACAGCCTGGAAAACGACTGCGAAAACGCATTCCAGGCCAAAAGGCCAGCAATCAAGTAAACCGTGTAGCCAAAGCCGCCCGCCACACCGGGAAGCCTGGCCTGCATCAGGGTAGAGAAGACCGCGCTGAATAAAGCGATGTAGATCAGTGGCTGCAAAAAGAGCCAGACCACCCCGAGGATGTCCGACCGGTAGCGATCAATCAAATCCTGTTTGACGAAAAAACCGATGCTGGCGGCCCGATCCCCCAGAGAGGAAAGGATTCGCAAGGGTGGGGGAGCGGCCATGGTCAAATTGTCTCAAACCCAGGGTATTCGGCAATTTTTGCCGAAAGATCGGGACAAAGCACCTTCACTTTTTGCGCCAAAAATCCGTTTTCCCTGCGGCAGAGGTAAATTAATTGTGGGTTGTCCATAGGAAAGCTGGCCATGTCGGTAGAAAACGATAATTTTGTGACTGACCTTTATCGGGACGTGCTGTACCGCGCCCCGACCACGGCAGAGTTGTCGTTTTACGGCACCCGCTTGGACTCTGGCTTTTACACCAAGTCTCAGGTGGCCCATGACCTGCTGACCCGAACCGACTATCAGGGGGGCTTTGAGAGCCTGACCCGGCTGTATCAGTCGAGCTTTAACCGCATGCCCGACTATGGCGGCCTGATGTATTGGAATGGCATTTATGGCCGGGGCGTATCGCTCAACGACATTGCAAAGATTTTTCATGCCTCACCCGAATTCAAGAGCCTTTACGGCAGCGACACCACCAACGCCCAGTATGTCCGCATCCTGTATCAAAACGTACTGAGCCGACTACCCGATCCCGGCGGTGAGGCCTTTTGGCTCACTATGCTCAACCGCAGCATGGATCGCGGCGAGGTGCTCAACGCATTTGCGCAATCCAAAGAGCTCAAAGACAAGATGGTCGATCAGGTCAAGGTAGTGACGGCCTATGCCCTGCTGGGCAAACGCGTGCCGACCTCTGCAGAAATCTCCAGCGGCGGGACAAAGCTAGAAGACATGCTGGTCACTGCACTTCGGGCATCCACCCCAGGAATCACCTGGTCAAGCTATGAGTTAGCCGAGAGCAATACCAACGACGGCAGCGTCACAGCAACGCTCACGATTCGAATTTCGGGTGATACGTTTAAAGGTGTCACAGGCGTCACACTCGGCACAGTATCGAATGTGCCCGCAGGACTGACCGCCAGCCTGACCAAAATCAATGACACAGAGGCCCGCCTGGCACTCACGGGTAAAGCAACCGCCCATGCCGCCACCAATAGCATCACCAACCTGACCGTGACTTTCACCGGCAGCGATATGAATTCCGGCGCCACGCCACCAGGTGCAATCACCAGCAATATCCGTGTGACCTTTATTGACTTAGTCGCAAATGTCTCGGGCAGTAACCTCACCATCGCCACGACGCCGAGTGGCGCAGTGGTGATTGATTTGCCGAGTGATCTACTCACTCTTGCTGGATCGGCGACCTCGCCTACGGGCGGTGCGATGAGTGCCGTGGCAAATGCCGATTTAAGCGGTGTTACGAAAGCTGTGAGTAGTTCTTCTTCGAGTTCGTCATCGTCATCTTCGTCTTCATCTTCAAGCAGCTCCTCGTCCTCTTCGCTCTTCACCTTCATTGGCGGGCCAGAGGCAAATATCTACAAGGCGTCTCCTCTGGGGGACATGATTACCTCGGGTGGTGGCGCTGATGTGATCACCCTGGGTGCCGGAGCCGATACGGTGATCATGCCGGAGACCGCGGGCAGCACACCAGTCACGATCAAGGGCTTTAAAGCAGGAACAGGCGGCGACATTCTGAAAGTCAGCAACTTCTTGGTGACCACTAAAACCAGCCTGGTGACGACCTCCAACATCCTAGATACCAATCTGGCTACGGGCCCCACCGGAACGCCCAAGGCCTGGGTCAATGGCGATGTGATTCTCGCGGTGGGCAACCTGGATGCCACCAAGATTGCCAGCATGTTCGCCGATCAGCCCAGTGGTGCCGTGGGCTTTGGCGGTGAGGTCACGCTTACCGATAATAAGGCCTATCTTGCCGCGCCCAACTCGGCACGCAAGGCTGTCATGCTCACCGCGGACGTGACCGGTAATACCTATGTCTGGTACATCACCAACTCTTCGGGTAGCGGCGTGAATGTGATTGCTGCCGATGAAGTAAAGCTTGCCGGTGTGATCGAAGGCGTGAACACCCTGGATCTTGCAGGCTTTATCGCTGGAAACTTTGGCTAAGGCTTACTGAGCAACGCACGATAAATCCCGTGGATCTGGCCTGCCGCCCGATCCCAAGAGAGTTCTTCGGCCCGCCTTACTCCCCGCTCTGCGCATAACTGCGCAAAGGGTTGATCGGAGATCAGTTTCACCATTGCCGATGTAAATCCCTTTTCATCATCCGGCGCAATCAGCTGGCCGCAGTCCACCAGCACCTGAGGCAGTGCCGATGCATCAGCCGCAATCACTGGCGTGCCGCAGGCCATTGCCTCAGCCACAGGAAGGCCAAAGCCTTCGTAAAAAGAGGGGTAGATTAGGCCCGTTGCAGCTGCATAAAGGAGCGGCAACTCTTTTTGATCCACATAACCCAGCAAATGAATTGACTCATGCCGATAGCGATGTAAAAGTTTTTCAAACGCAGCGGTATGCCAGCCCGATGGTCCAACAATCACCAGGGGATGCTGGGCTTTCAGTGTCGCGGGAAGTGCGGCGTAAGCATGCAGCAGGGTGCTGAGATTTTTTCTGGGCTCAAGGGTGCCCACTGAGAGCAGAAACTTTTTATAGTGAAGGCCGCGCTTTAAGAGGGCCTGCTGCAAGGCCGGATCCGCTGCTGGGCATGGCACGAAGTCGCTGGAAACGCCATTGAGCACAACACTGATCTTGGATGCAATTGAGTCACCGAAGTGATGGATCAGCTCCTCGCGAACAAAATCAGAGACCACGATCACGGTGCTGGCCTGCTGCAATGACCGCGGCAGATGCTCGGTCATGAAACGAACCCGCTCTGCGGGATGGGTCTGGGGATAGCGGATAAAGGAAAGATCGTGAACCGTCACCACAGTCGGTCCATCAAACGGATAAGCAATGAAATTGGGCTCGTGATAAAGCGCAGCTCGCTGCTGCAGGCAGCCCTCCCGAAACGCAATTGCCTGCCGTGCCCGCACCAGCCGGCGGACCATCGGCACACGGCCCAGCACCCGCCGCCAGAGCCGGGCGCGGGCCACTGCGGCCTCCGCAGCGGGCAGCGATGTAGAAAAATCATCGTCATTGAATAACGCCCGAGCAGATTTCCAGCGGCGGGCCAAAAAAACCTGGATATCGGGGCCCGTCTGCGGCTGCGTGAGCGCACGCAGCAGATGGGCGGTGTAGTGGCCCACTCCGGTGAGCGGGGTCAGCAATGGGATGCCGTTCCAAACAATCGCGGATTCGTATACTGCGCGTTCAGACGCCTGACTCATTTCATGATTCCCAACACCAGCCGACATGAGCGCGGCCCCAGAATCGCTATTGTCCATGATTGGCTTACCGCATTCGGCGGGGCCGAACGGGTCTTGGTGGAGTTATGCCGATTACTGCCTCACGCAGAGGTCTTCACACTCTTTGGGCGGCATGCAGGCTTACGGCAGCTATTGGGTCAGCACCGTGTGCAGGCCAGCTACTTGGCTCAGCTTCCGAAAATTGATTCCATCTACCGATGGCTTGCACCACTGATGCCCAAGGCCATCGAATCATTTCAGTTTCAAGGCTATGACCTGGTGATCTCAAGCTCATGGGCTTTTGCCCATGGCATTCGCACGCCCAAGGCGATTCCGCATCTTGCGTATATTCATAGCCCCATGCGCTGGGCCTGGGATATGCAGGAGGAATATCTTGGCCGGGCCCGATTATCTGGCCCAGTGAGATGGATTGCCGAGCAGGGCCTCACCCAATTGCGGCAGTGGGATCAGCGGGCAGCGCAGCGAGAAAAAACGATCATCGCCAATAGCCGTTTTATCGAGCAGCGTATCGATCGCTGCTGGCAGCGTCAGTCCAGAGTCATCTATCCGCCGGTGCGACTTGCTGAAATCGGCGGTCCGATCCAATCGCATGGTGCTTACATCAGCGTTTCGCGGCTCGTGAAATACAAACGAGTCGACCTCTGGGTGGAGGCATTTCGTCATCTGCCCCAGCATCAATTGATTGTGGTGGGCACAGGCCCCGAGCTTGGCCGGCTTCAGCAGATTGCTCCGCCCAATGTGCGGTTCACGGGCTGGGTATCCGATGAGGCTGCCATTAAATTGATCGCTGGCGCCAAGGGGTTTCTGCAGGCCTCAAAGGAAGACTTTGGAATCTCGGCTGTCGAGGCCCAGGGCTATGGCATTCCGGTGCTGGCCTATGGCCAAGGCGGCGCAGCGGAGACAGTGCTTGGGCAGGAGCATGCAGGCCCCACAGGCCTACTTTTTGATGAGTTGGAGGCCGAGGCCGTGGCCCAGCGCATTCTTGAGTTTGAGCGCCACCACTTTCGGCCAGAAGACTGCAGACGCAATGCAGCGCGTTTTTCGCCCCAGGCCTTTGAAGCGGCAATCGCAGAGCAACTCAAGCCGTTTGGAATTCATTTAGGGGTAAGATCTTTTTGATTCACCATCCCCGGTTATGCCATGCCCACGCCTGCCACCCGTTTTCTGACTCGAGAGCATGCTGGGCTGATTGAATTGGCCCATCGGGCCCTGGATGCGGTGGCCTGCCTAGTGGCCTCAGTGATGGTGGGCGCGCTTGCCGGAATCTCAGGCCAAGACCGCCAAGACTGGGCACTGCTGGTGCTGATTCAGATCTTTGTGAGCATGCTGCTTTTCCAGCAGCATGATTTGTATAAGAGCTGGCGCGGCCGGCCTTATTCCGATCAATTCAGCCGGCTGGTGCTGGCATGGCTGATTGTGAGTGCGATTCTTTGGGTGATCTGGCAGGCCCTTGACCTTGGCAGCATCATGACCCAGCTGACTTTTTTCACCTGGCTGGCGATAAGCTTAGTGGTGATCGTGGCGCAGCGGGCGATGCTTCACTTCGGCATTCGTCACTTTCGCAGGCGCGGATTAAACAGCAAGCGGGTGCTGATCTATGGCGCGGGCTCACTGGGCCGATCGATTGCCAATCAGATTCGCCGAAGCCCAGAAAGCGGCTTTGAAGTGGCGGCATTTTTGGATGACAAACAAGAAATGAAAGGCCTGCGCTTAGATGGCGCCGAAGTGCTCGGGGCAGGCGCGGATCTGGAAGAGATCCTTTCCACCCACGCCATCGATGAGCTCTGGATCGCCCTGCCGCTGTCTGCGACCGAGAAAGTCTCCGATGTGCTTGAAATCTCCAACCGCCACGTGGTGTCGGTGCGGCTGTTTCCGGATTTATATGGCCTGACACTGCTGAATCATTCGGTCAGCGAACTCCTAGGCTTTCCCATTATCGATCTCAATGTTGACCGCATGCAGGGCTTTAATCGTTTGATCAAAGAGATCGAAGACAAGGTCTTGGGCCTGGTGATCTTTATTTCAGCGCTGCCCTTGATTGGGATGATTGCGCTCATCATTCGGCTGTCTTCCGCTGGGCCGATACTCTTTAAGCAGCGTCGGCGGGGCTGGGACGGTAAGCCGTTTACGATTTATAAGTTTCGCACCATGCAGCTGCACACCGAGCCGCCGGGACAGCTGACCCAGGCCCGAGTCAATGATCATCGATTCACTGCGATTGGCCGCTGGCTCAGAAGGACTTCTTTGGATGAGCTGCCGCAGCTCTACAACGTGCTGCAGGGCCGAATGAGCTTGGTCGGGCCACGGCCCCATGCGATTGAGCATGATAATTTTTACGAAAAGCACATCGAGGGATATCTTCGCCGGCATCGTGTGAAGCCTGGGATCACCGGCTGGGCCCAGATCAATGACCTGCGCGGCGAAGTCCAGGAGCTTGAAGAGATGAGCCGGCGGGTAAAGCATGACCTGTACTACATTGAGCATTGGTCATTGTGGTTTGATGTGCGGATTATTCTGGCAACTGTTTTGAAAATCTTCTTTAGCAAAAAGGCCTGGTGAGTGATCGAGATTGCGATCGCCACGAGCCTGATTCATCCCAATCTTTTTGGCGCGGCCTGGATCATTCTGATTCTGGTCTGCCTTGGCCGATGGGTAAGCGCCTGGGGCGACGGCCCATTCAGTAATCGGGGAGGTGAAGCGCTGCGCATTTGGGCCATTGCCTTTGGGCCGCTTTTTTTGCTGTCCTTGGCCTCTGTGCTTTGGCTTGGCCTTGGAGTTGGTCGAATTGAGGTGTTGGAGATTTTGGCTGGCGGCGCGGTGCTGGCGCTGGGTTTATCGCGTCTTAAAGGTGTGATCAGCCGCGGGGCGCTGCTTGCGCTTTTTGCTGGCCTTTTGCTTGCGCTTTATGAACTGCTGATCGTGGGTGAGCGGCGGGCGGGAATGGTCTTTCAGCCGATTAATTTTGGTATTGGCTGTGGCGTGGCGCTTCTTTTGGCTTTGTTTCTCTCTGAGCAGCGGGGCAAGGTTTTTTATCTGGGCTTGGCTGCAGGTGCCATTGCGCTTTTACTTTCCGGGTCGCGCGGACCGATTTTGTTTTTTGCGATCAGTGCCGGACTCGGCCTGTGGCTTGGCAGAAGCAGCAAGGTATGGGCGGCAGCAGGCCCGGTATTGGGATTTATTGCGCTTGGCATTTTGGTGGCCTGGTATCGGCTCCGTATGGAATCGGTAACGGGTGAGCCCAGCTCCCATGGCATTCGCTGGGAGCTGATTCGGCTTTCGCTTGCACAAATCGCAGAAAGCCCGTGGATGGGGGTGGGTGCCGATCAGGCCGGTAGATTTTTTAGCCAATTCCCGCCGCCGATTGGCACTCTGAACCATGCCCACATGACGGTGTTGAATCTTGCGCTTGAGCTTGGATTGATGGGGGCCGCGGCATGGGTCTGGGCTTTTGGCGTGCTGGCCTGGTTTTTTTATCAACAAAAATCGCGGGTGCTCCTTGGCATCGGGCAGGCGGGCCTTGCAATCACCGTGTTTCTGTTTCTTTGCTCGATGACGCAAGACATAATGAGCCATGCGTACACCCGAAAGCTCACTGCCCTTGCGCTGATGATGCTGCTTGTGGCCTGCCAACCAAGTTCAAAACACCCTGTCTCATGCACGAAGCCCGAATCAGCGCCGTCTTGATCACCAAAAACGAGGCTATGAATCTCACAGACTGCCTGGAGTCGCTGCGCTTTTGCCAGGAGTGGATCGTATTGGATAGCCAGAGCAGCGATGACACGGCAGCGATAGCCCAGCGCTTTGGCTGCAGAGTCATCAATGACGCGGACTGGCAGGGCTTTGGCATTCAAAAGCAGCGGGCACTTGATGCAGCCACTGGCGAGTGGGTCCTTTCGATTGACGCCGATGAGCGCATCACGCCGGAGCTGGCGGCAGAGATTCAGCAGGCGATTCGCTCGAACGCGGCCGATGGCTACTATATTGCGCGCCGCTCACAGTTTTTGGGCAGATGGATGCGGCATGGTGGCTGGTACCCTGATCGGGTGCTGCGGCTTGCAAGGCGTGCCAATGCCCGATTCGATCCAACACCAGTCCACGAAAAAATGCTGGTCAGCGGCCGGATTGCGGAACTCAAGCAGCCAATGCTGCATTACAGCTATCGCAGCATTGAAGATGTGCTGGCCAAACAGAAAACCTACGCACTCGCGGGCGCTGCTAAAAAATCCGGCGCCGGAGTATCAGGCGGGGTGGTGATGGCGCTACTGCGATCCGGCTGGACGTTTGTGCGGCTCTATGGTCTGCAGCTTGGGTTTCTGGATGGCCGACAGGGCTTAGTCGCAGCGCTTGCGAAATCCCAAGAGACCTTTTGGAAATATCTGGCGGCGGCCTGGCCCGGCGATCGCAGCCGATGAGACTGGCGATTATTCGCCGCCGCTACAACCCCTATGGCGGTGCAGAGCGATTCATCGAGCGCTTAATTCCAAGGCTTGCGCAGCGGAATATCGACACCACGATTCTGACTGAGCAGTGGGAGAAAAATTCTGCTGAGGCCAAGGTGATCACCGTGCCGGTATCGGGAATGAGCCGGGCGGCGCGATTTCGGTCGTTTAATTCGCAAGTCACTGCCCAGCTTGCGCAGCAGTCTGCCCAGGGAAGTGGATTTGATTTGATTCAGTCGCATGAGCGGATTTTGGGAGCAGACATCTATCGGCTGGGTGATGGCGTGCATGCGGCCTGGGTCAGTCGGATGCAAAAAGAATCCAGTGGCCTGCGGGCTTTTTGGCTGGGAATGGATTCCTTTCATCGGGCGGTCATGCAGACAGAATCCGCCATGGCCCGCGATCCAAATCTGCACTTTGTGGCCAATAGCAGCCTTGTGCAGCAGGAACTACAGGACCTGCTGGCAGTGCCCGAGGATCGCATCACGCTCATTCCTAATGGTGTGGATACCCAGCGCTTTGCTCCGGCAATGCCATCACAAAAAGCATCTGCCCGAGACGAGCTTGCCCAGGCCACAGGCCTTGTGATTGCGCCTGAGTCCTTGGTGGTCGCCGTGGTGGGCTCTGGTTTTTCGCGCAAGGGAATATTTCTTTTAATTGAGGCCTGTGCTCGGCTCAAAGAGTGTGTGCTGCTGATTTGCGGCAAGGACAAAGAGTCTGCAAAAGCTCAGTCCCTGATTGCGCGGCTGGGCGCAGCTGATCGAATTGCGCTGACCGGGCCGCTGGAAGATGTGCGCCCGCTTTTATGGGCTGCAGACGTGTTCTCGCTGCCGTCGCTCTACGATCCTTCATCCAATGCAGTCTTAGAGGCCCTATCCTGCGGCGTTCCCGTGATCGTCACCCAGGATGTGGGCATGGCCTGGGAGGTCACCGATGCGGATGCTGGGCTGATTTGCGAGCGGTCAGTCGCTAGCCTGATGCAGGCCCTTCGCAAATGCGAAGATGAAGATCGACTGCGAAAAATAGCCTACCAGGCAAGGGCCTTTGCGCTGCGTTATGACCAGGGCCTGATCATTGAGCAGTGGCTGAATTTTTATCAGGCTGCGCGCAGCCGAAAGAGGTCTTAGTCCCGCGATGTTGATCCTCCACACTGAGTCTTCGCACGGCTGGGGCGGCCAAGAAATCCGCGTGCTGACCGAGTCGCGCGAACTCATCAAACGTGGCCATCAGGTGCTGGTGGCAGCCGATGGGGATAGCCTGATTGCGCAGCGGGCGGCTGACTACGATGTGCCAGTGCACCGACTTCGGCTAAAGAAAAAACGCTTTGCAGAGGTTCGCGCCATGGTGGCGGCTATCAACACCCTTCAGCCCGATGTGATGAGCACCCACTCCAGCACTGATCACTGGGTGGTGGCAGTTGCCCGTCTGTTTGCGCAGCACAAGCCTGCCGTGATTCGGACACGGCATGTCAGCGCGCCCGTTGGCCGTGGCATGGGCACGCGCTGGCTGTATCGATCGGCCTGCGCTGCGATTGTGACCACGGGGGAATCCATTCGGGCGCACCTTACCCATGATGGCCTAGTGGCCCGAGAAAAAGTGTTCTCGATTCCGACAGGCATCGATCTTGGTTTTTTTAAAAGCACTGATCGACAGCAGGCCCGCGCCAAAATCAAACACCAGGTTGCGATCGATACCGATACCCTGCTTTTTGGAAACATCGCCACCCTGCGATCCTGGAAAGGCCAGCATGATTTAATTCAGGCCTTTGCCTTGGTGGCCACGGAGTTGCCCAAAGCGCAGCTTTTGATTGTGGGCGATGGACCCCAGGCCGAGAGCCTGCGGGCACTTGTGGCATCACTGGGGCTAAAGACTCGTGTGCTCTTTGCGGGCCATCGGGCCGATGTGCGGGATTATTTTGATGCCTTAGATGTGTTCGTGTTTCCGAGTTACGCCAATGAAGGCATTCCCCAGGCGATTCTGCAGGCGATGGCCTATGGGCTTGCCATCATCACGACCACCGCAGGCGCGATCGAAGAGGCGGTGGCCGGTTATCCGGCAGCCACCGTCATTGCCCCGCGTGATGTTGCGCAGCTGGCAGAAGCGATGCGTGGCTTTGGGCAAAAGGTGCCTCGCAGAGTTCTGCTGCCTGAGGCCATTTGCCAGCGCATCGATATCGGCGCAATGACAGACCAGATGATTGCGATTTATGAGCAGGCGGCATCAACAGCATCGCCACCGCGGAGCAGTTAAGGCTTTACCTGATATTGCCGGTATTGTTTTTCCTCGACGATCGCACTGCCCAAGAGGGCATTGATTTCACGCTTTACGACCGCACGACGGTCGTTCCAGATATAGACATCGCGAGCCAGCTGGATAAAGGGCGGGCCAAAAGACTGAGTCCGCTCGCACTCGCGCTTGCCGTCTTCAATGCCCCAGAGCCGAGTGTTGATGGCTTCGAGCTCGCCAATCAGTGCCGCAAGCTGTGGCGGAAACTTTTCAAGATCACCGACCACGGCCTCAATGGCGAGCCGCTCGCGATTGACATTGGCCAGCTTGCCGGGATCTGAGAGCTGGGTGGCCTTGATGCGAAGGATGGTGAGCTTATCGAAGACCTCTCCCCAAGCGACAGGGAGCATCGGTGTTTGGGGCCAATTTGCCATACCCAATTTATCGTGAACTTTGATGGACCTATCATACACCCCATGCGACTGCTGATTATCAAACTCACGTCCATGGGCGATGTTCTGTTTACGCTGTCATGCATCGCGGATATCAAAGCGCGGCTGCCCGATAGTCAAATTGATTGGGTGGTGGACGAAGAGTTTGCAGGCCTGGTGCGATTTCATGGCGGTATTGATCGGGTCTTTGCGCTGCCGCT
>JAGWXV010000187.1 GCA_018969705.1 Betaproteobacteria bacterium | reverse complement strand
CACCATGCTGCCCTCAGGCACTTCAACTTTCTGGCCGTCGACTTCGAGTTCAATCATCAGACCGCGTCTCCTACCAGGCATCGCTTGTGCACGATGTGATGTTCAAATTCCGCCCGGAAATGTTTCAAAAAGGCCCGCACCGGCATCGCGGCGGCATCGCCCAGGGCACAGATGGTGCGGCCCATAATGTTTCCGGCAACCTCATCGAGCTTGGCCAAGTCCTCCGGGCTGCCCTGGCCCTTTTCGATCCGATTGACCATGCGCCACAGCCAGCCGGTGCCCTCGCGGCAAGGGGTGCACTGACCGCATGACTCTTCGTAATAAAAATACGACAAACGCAGCAAGCAACGAACCATACAGCGCGTCTCATCCATCACGATGACGGCGCCTGAGCCCAACATCGAGCCGGCCTTCGCGATCGCGTCGTAATCCATGTCGGTCGCCATCATGATCTCTGCAGGCAGCACTGGCATCGAGGAGCCGCCGGGAATCACCGCCTTTAAACGCTTGCCGTCTCGCATGCCGCCGGCTAACTCCAAGAGCTTCGCAAACGGCGTGCCCAGGGGAATTTCGTAATTGCCGGGCCGCTCGACATCGCCGGAGATGGAAAAGACCTTGGTGCCGCCGTTATTGGGCTTGCCCACTTCAAGATAGGCCTGGCCGCCATTTCGAATAATCCAGGGCACGGCCGCAAATGTCTCGGTGTTGTTGATCGTGGTGGGCTTACCGTAAAGGCCAAAACTTGCAGGAAAGGGTGGCTTAAAGCGTGGCTGGCCCTTTTTGCCTTCCAGTGATTCGAGCAATGCGGTTTCCTCGCCGCAGATGTAGGCGCCATAGCCATGATGGGCCTGCAGCTCAAAGGAGAATCCGCTGCCAAGAATGTTTTCGCCAATCAATCCCGCAGCACGCGCTTCATCCAGAGCCTGCTCAAAGCGCTCGTAGACTTCCCAGATCTCACCGTGAATATAGTTATAACCGCGGGTCACGCCCATGGCATAGGCCGCAATCGCCATCCCCTCGATCACGATATGCGGGTTGTAGCGCAGGATGTCGCGGTCTTTAAATGTGCCCGGCTCGCCCTCGTCAGAATTGCAGACCAGATACTTCTGAATCGGCAGCTTGGCGGGCATAAAGCTCCACTTCAAACCGGTAGGAAATCCAGCGCCGCCGCGGCCCCGCAGGCCCGAGGCCTTAATCTCTGCAATGACCTCTTCAGGCTTCATGGTCCGCACGACTTTCTTTAAGGCCTCATAGCCGCCGCGCGCAACGTAGTCCTTTAAGCGCCAGCCGTCGGGGGTCAGGCCCGCCAAAATCTGTGGCGAGATATGACGGCCGTGAAAGCAGGTGTCAATCAACGGAATCTCGGGTGCTCCCACTATCGGCCTCCCTCGGGTCGTGATGTGCTGCTTTGTGCTTCGGACCGCAGCTCATTTAGCAAGGCATCGATCCGATCCTCGGACATCCAGCTGCACATACGGTGATTGTTGACCAGCATCACGGGCGCATCACCGCAAGCGCCCATGCATTCGCCCTCTTTTAAAGTAAAGAGCCCATCTGCGGTGGTCTCATTAAATCCGATTCCCAGCTTTGCTTTGAGTGTCTCTGCCGCATGATTGGCATTGCGCAGCGCGCAGGGAAGGTTGGTGCAGACCGTCAGCTTGAATCGGCCCGTCGGTGTGAGGTCATACATGTTGTAAAACGTGGCGACTTCATGCACTGCGATCGGCGGCATGCCGAGATAAGCAGCCACTTCGGCCTCGACCTCGGGCGATACCCATCCCACCTCGCGCTGGGCGATGGTCAAGGCCGACATCACCGCGGACTGTCGCTGGTCCGCCGGATATTTCGCAATCTCACGGTCAATTTTTTTATAAGCCTCGGCCGACAGCACGGGGCCGCTGGGCCGCTCGGATAACGACAGCTG
>JAGWXV010000186.1 GCA_018969705.1 Betaproteobacteria bacterium | reverse complement strand
TGCTGATCAGTTCGTCTGATCCTAAGTCATGACGTACTCACTCGACTCGGTCTATAAGGCTGCCGAAGAAACCCGAGCGCGCAGGGCGGCAGAAGAGGCTGAGCTCGAAAAAGAGCTGACCGCATCGCTGCGGGTCTGGAAGCCGCCGTCATTCGATCCGCGACCACCGACCGAAATCCCGCGTGCACCGCTGCCCACCGTTGACGAGGTGGAGGCCATTCGTGCCGAGGCAGCCCGTCTGGGTATGGAGGCTGGGCACGCCACGGGCTATGCCGAGGGAAAGCAAGAGGGATTTACCGCTGGTCACTTGGAGGGCATGCAAAAGGGCCACGAAGAAGGCTATGCCGCAGGCTATGACCAATCCAAGGCAGAGATTGAACGATTGACGGTAGCGCTTAATGCACTGCTTGAGGCCATCAATGAACTGCCCCAGGCAATGGGTGAGCCTATGGTGGAGCTCGCCTACCAAATTGGCGAGCGCCTCTCCGGCAAAGATGGCATGGAGCGCACCCCTTTCGTGACTGCAGTCCAAGAGGCATTGATGCGACTGCCCAAGCCGGGCGAAAAATTATTCTTCCGTATTCGGGCTGAAGAGGCTGAGTCATGGAAAAAAGCGGTTGAAGATCCCGGCCTGCCGTTTAAGTGCACGGTGGTCATTGATGAAAATGTTCCCGAAGGGCATGCCTATGTCGAGGCCCAGGGAATGCGCTTAAACGTTGGGGAGCAGGCCCGCCGTGCCTTAGTGCGGACAGCCCTGGGCTTGGATGCATCCGCAGAATAGCCAATCGCTTGAGCGCGTCGCCGGATTTAAGTCACGCTTAAACGAGATGCCGCTGTCCGTTCGTGAGGGCCGGCTTAGCCGTGTGTCGGGGCTGCTGTACGAGGTTCACGGACTTCCCATGACGATTGGCGATCGGGCAACAATTAATTTGGGCGAGCAGGCAGTTGAGGCCGAGTGCATTGGGTTTAATGGCGGCACGACCTATCTGATGCCGGTGGACCCGGTTGAGGGCATCTCTCCCGGCGCTGCGGTCTATCCACTGGGCACGCCTTACTTTGAAGGGGCTGGCTTTAAGGTTCAGAAAACGGCCTCTGCTTTGCCGCTCGGTGAGAGCCTACTGGGCCGAATTGTGGATGGCTTCGGGCGGCCAATTGACGGCAAAGGAATTGATGCCCATGGCGTGCCGGGCGTGCCCACGCGGCGCGTCAACCCCTTGCATCGCGCACCGATTCGTGAGCCTTTGGATTCGGGGATACGCGCGATCAACGGCGCCCTCACAGTAGGCCGCGGACAACGTGTCGGAATTTTTGCAGGATCAGGCGTTGGCAAAAGCGTGATGCTAGGCATGCTTGCGCGTAACTGCATTGCCGATGTCATGGTGATCGGCTTGGTGGGTGAGCGTGGCCGCGAGGTGCGTGAGTTCTGTGTGGATATTTTGGGTGACGAGGCTATGCACCGATCGGTGGTGGTCGCAGCGCCTGCCGATGCCTCCCCGCTAGCACGAGTGCGGGGCGCGTATTACGCCACCGATGTCGCGACCTGGTTTCGCGATCAGGGCAAGCACGTGGTGCTGATTGTGGATTCCTTGACACGGTTTGCGATGGCCCAGCGAGAGATTGGCTTAAGCCTAGGCGAGGCGCCTGTCTCACGGGGCTACACGCCAAGCGTATTTGCAAAGATGCCCGAGCTGGTGGAGCGTGTCGGCAACGGTGCCCGTGAAGACGCCTCCATTACAGCGTTTTACACCATCTTATTAGAAGGTGATGATGTTCATGATCCCGTGGCCGACACGGCCCGCGGTATTTTGGATGGCCACGTTTTCTTATCGCGTGAATTGGCCGATAGCGGCCACTATCCAGCGATTGATATTGAGAAATCGATTTCTCGCGTGATGCCCAAGGTCACCACCAAGGAGCATCAGGCGGCAGCCCG
>JAGWXV010000185.1 GCA_018969705.1 Betaproteobacteria bacterium | reverse complement strand
CAATCGTGCGTTTTTGTTTGCTCTTGGGCAGGATGCGCTGGGCAGCGCCGGCCTCGTCGATGACATCAATGGCCTTATCCGGCAGGTGACGATCATTGATGTATTTCGCAGACAGTTCAGCGGCCGTTGACAGCGCAGCAGCGGAATATTTCACGCCGTGGTGCTCTTCAAAGCGCGATTTCAGGCCGCGAAGGATCTGAACGGTCTGTTCCACACTGGGCTCGGTCACATCAATCTTCTGGAATCGACGCGACAGCGCATGGTCTTTTTCAAAAATGCCACGGTATTCGTTGTAGGTGGTCGCACCAATGCAGCGTAGGGCCCCAGAGGACAAGGCCGGCTTGAGTAGATTCGAGGCATCGAGCGTGCCACCGGAGGCCGACCCGGCACCAATTAAGGTATGGATCTCATCGATAAACAGCACGGCATGCGGATCACTTTTCAGCTGCTTTAGCACCGCCTTAAGCCGCTGCTCGAAATCCCCTCGGTATTTGGTTCCTGCCAGCAGCGCGCCCATATCCAGGGCATAGACCGTGGCGTGTTCTAAAACGTCAGGGATATCTTTTTCAATAATTCGTCGGGCCAGGCCCTCCGCGATCGCAGTCTTGCCCACACCGGCTTCGCCCACAAGAAGCGGATTATTTTTCCGCCGCCGGCATAACACTTGAATGACCCGCTCCACCTCTTGTTCGCGGCCAATTAGCGGATCGATTTTTCCTTTTTTCGCAAGCTCATTGATGTTGCTGGTGTACTGATCCAGCGCGGTGGGCTGCTGCGGCTGTGCGGACTGACCGCCGGAGGACTCCGCCTGCTCGGCAGCGGCGGCCTCTTCCTGGGCGGGCGAGGCCTGCGGGGCCTTGGTGATGCCATGGGCGATAAAGTTCACAACATCGAGGCGCGTGATGCCCTGCTGATGCAGAAAATAAACCGCATGCGAATCCTTTTCGCCAAAGATCGCCACTAAAACATTGGCACCGGTGACTTCTTTTTTTCCATTTGAAGTCGACTGCACATGCATGATGGCCCGCTGAATGACCCGCTGAAAGCCAAGCGTGGGCTGGGTATCAACATCATCGGGCCCCTGGATGATCGGCGTGTTATCCGCGATAAATTGGGTGAGCGACTTGCGCAGGTCATCCATGTTGGCTGCGCAGGCCTTCAGAATCTCGGCAGCCGAGGGGTTATCGAGCAGTGCAAGCAGCAGATGCTCCACGGTGATGAACTCGTGCCGTTGCTGTCGAGCCTCAACGAAGGCCATGTGTAGACTGACTTCGAGTTCCTGAGAGATCATGCTTCCTCCATCACACACTGCAAAGGATGCTGGTGCATCCGGGCGAAACTGCTGACTAACTCTACCTTGGTCGCAGCGATATCGCGGGTATACACGCCGCAGACGCCGCGGCCCTCGCGATGCACACGCAACATCACTTGGGTAGCTTTCTCTAGGTCCATCATGAAGAATTTTTGCAGCACAACAACCACAAATTCCATCGGGGTGAAGTCGTCGTTTAGCAACAACACCTGATACAGGGGCGGCGGCTTGGTGCGGACCTCCTGCCGCTCTAAAAGGGCGGTGGAGCTGCGGTCTGGGAGCCGCAAGGGCTCGTCCCGCTCATCGCCCGCCCGGGCGGGCCGGACGGCCTTTCCACCACCTGACAGCGCCAGGACCGAGAGCTCTGGGGAAGGAGAGGGGCTGGCCTCGTTCATATGCGGTCGATTCTACGGGCTGACCCCCGGTTTGGCGAGGGTAGACAAAGCAGAGGCTTTTCCCTATATTCGGGAAGCTTTCTGGAGCGCGGATGTCCTGCGCCCAGGGAAAAGCGAGACGCTCTGATGTCGCTGATGGAGTGTCCCGGCATAGGGCTGGGGGCTGCAGGATGCGCGGTTTATAAAAGGAAGATCTGATGTCTACGGGTACAGTCAAGTGGTTTAACGACGCTAA
>JAGWXV010000184.1 GCA_018969705.1 Betaproteobacteria bacterium | reverse complement strand
CGTGCAGGTCTCCGGGCCGCTGCGATCAAACAATCTCTCGACACTTTTAGTTGCAGCACGCAATCACATGGGCGTGGCCGCACTGCCATGGTATGTCGCGTTTCAATCGGTGAACTCGGGCGCGGTCGTTCCGCTTTTAAAAACTTACACGCTGCCAGCGCAGGAGATTCATGCGGTATTTCCCTCGCCCCGTATGGTGCCAGCAAAGGTAAAAGGTTTTGTGGATTGGCTTTCCGGTCAGTTTGGCGGGGCCTGGTGGGAGACGCAGGCCTGAACCTTATCGCCGACGTGCGATCTCTCCGGCTTTTTCAAAAGGAATCTGAATCAATCCGTTGGCAACTGTGGCGCTGCCTGCGATTTTGTAGGGCAGGCTGCCAGCGCCTGCAGCAATGAGGCTCTGGCGCAGCGTCTCGGGCAGGGCCCTGAATGCAACCGATACCCGCATCGGCACCGTGACTGTGGTCTGGGCACTGAGTGCTGTTTTTGCCGATAAGGTCTCGGCCTTGCCAATCAGCTGCCCTGCGATGCTTAAGTCGGCCTTCAGATCGGTCACCGCGATCTCAATCGAATTGGGGTTGGTGACCCGCAATGACACCGTAAATTGCACGCCCTCGCGATCGATGGAGGCCAGCCGGACCTCGGCAACTTCGACCTGGGGCGATTTGATCGTGCTGGCGCACCCCGCCAGAACGCAAGCCATGACTGCGGCTGCAATAAAATGGATCAATCTACTTGTCTTTTGCATAACCCGTTAGCTCCCAGGAGGCCTGCATGTTGATGGTGATCTCACCAGCCAAGACGTTGGATTTTGACACGCCGCCCACCACATCCGTGAGCTCGCAGTGCGATTTTCTGAATCAGTCAGCTGAGCTCATCAAGATTCTGAAGCCCATGGGGCTTGGCCAGGTTGCTGCGCTGATGGACCTCAGTGACAAACTCGCGGCCTTAAACGTCGCCCGATTCGGCGCTTGGAAGCGGCCCTTCACATCCGCCAATGCCAAGCAGGCGGTGCTCGCTTTTGATGGCGATGTCTACGATGGGCTTTCCGCCAAGACCATGAACAAAACGCAACTCGGCCGGGCCCAGAAGTGCTTAAGGATTCTGTCAGGGCTCTATGGGCTGCTGCGGCCGCTGGATCTGATGCAGCCCTATCGCCTGGAAATGGGCACTGCCTTGGCCAACCCAAAGGGCAAGGACTTGTACAGTTTCTGGGGTGATCGACTTGGCAAGGCACTAAATACTGAGCTGCAGGGCCACCGTGAAAAGGTGTTGATTAATCTTGCCTCCGATGAATACTTCAAATCCGTGCAGGCCTTAAGTTTTCCAGTCGTAACGCCGGTATTTCAAGAGAAAAAGTCAGGCGCCTACAAGGTGGTGAGCTTTAACGCGAAGCGCGCCCGCGGGCTAATGGCCCGATTTGTCATTGATGAGGCCATCGATCGGCCCGAGGGGATGAAACATTTCGCGCTTGAGGACTACCGTTTTGATGCGAAGGCCTCGACCGAGAGCAGGCTGATGTTTCGCAGGGGCTAATGCTGCGGTAGGAAAATAGGCTCAGGCTCAAGAAAGATTCCGAATTTGGCCACGACGGCCTGTTGGATTTCGTGGGCGAGCGCCAAAATTTCGCGGCCCGTGCCGCCACCGTGGTTGACCAGCACCAGTGCATGGCCGTCGTGCACACCGACATCGCCCCGCCGGGCGCCTTTAAAACCGCAGCGCTCAATCAGCCAGGCTGCCGAAATTTTGCATTGATCGTGATGAGACGCATCGACCGGATACTGAGGCAGATCCGGATGGAGCAAGCTAAGGTTTTTGGCCTGCAACTGGCTCACCATGGGGTTTTTAAAAAAGCTGCCGACATTTCCGATGTCATTTGGATCGGGAAGCTTTCGTCTGCGAATGGCAATCACCGCATCGGCAACCTCCTGGGCGGAAGGCGGCTGGGCCTGAT
>JAGWXV010000183.1 GCA_018969705.1 Betaproteobacteria bacterium | reverse complement strand
GGGCGATGAAGAAATGCCAGCCGAGTGCTTTGGATTTTTGGAAAATGGCGCTGATGTTTTTTCCATTCAGCTTGTAGTCCAGCTGGCCTTTTTCTTTGGCAAGCGCGCTGGTGAAAATCGGGCCGAGGCTTTCATCGCCGATGTCGGTCGGATGTTTGAACATGCGATCGATGTTGCGATGGGTTGAGATCAGCGCATCGGGGTTCATCGAGTAAAAATACATATCGGTCGGCAGCTGTGTGTTTTTCTCGATGAATTGCGAGAGGAGGCGCAGGCGCAGTGAGACTCTGATGGCAGCCACGACTTTGCCGTCTGTTTTGACGGGCGTGGCTACGATGACCGAGCGGTGGCCGGTGGATTTGCTCACCACCAGATCGCCCTCGACATCTTTGCCCGCCATCAGCCTTGGGAAATAGGAGCGATCGCCGAGGTTTTGTTCGGTGAGACCTTCGGCGCTGGTCGAGTAGTAGCTGCCGTCGGGCATCGCGAACCACACGGAAGCGTCGGTTTCGAGGTCCTTGTCGAGGCGGTCGAGCATCGGTCTGGTTCGTTCCCAGTTCGCGGATTTTGCCTCGGGGCTTGCCGCGACGACTTTGATGCTGCGCAGCACGCCGGAGAGGTGTTCTTCGACCAGGCCTTGATAGGCGTTGAGCGCGACTTGGGCATCAACGGTTGAGATTTTTGTTGGTGTCGCTGGTGTTTCGGCGCGTGCCGGCGGGTTTGCGAGGAGGGGTGAGACAATGGCGATCAAGGCCGCCGTGCGAGACAGGATTTTTCTGGGGGTCGTGATCTTGAGAGGGGCTTGTCGTATCGGTGTGGTGGTGTTCATGGCGCGGTTTTGTGGATTTACCTGCCAACATTCAACATGCGGCGGAGGTTTTGTGCCATGCGGGGAAAAGCGCAGGTTGGCTAGTTGACTATGCGCGGGCGGTGTCGGGTAAAGCTGCCAGTTGTCGTGGGTGGAATCACCATGCAGCGGCATTTCATGACGGCGTGATGATGGCTCGTGCGCCATGAGTTCCCTAAGAAGCTCTCTGCTGCCCAGATTCCATGGGTTTTTCTCACTATTTGTCTGGGAAATAGTAAAATCGACCGCGATGTGGCATGGTTTTCGGGTTGTACGCGAGCGGGGTAGTTTGCATCTTGGCTGGGTGATCGAGTTACCGCCGAGGCCGACGCGTTTGGCGCAGCAGATTGTGGGGGGCTCGTTGCGCGAGGGGGATGTGGTGGTTGATGCGACGGCGGGCAACGGGCATGACACACAATTTTTGGCCGGCTGTGTCGGTGAAACGGGACGCGTCTTGGTCTTTGATGTGCAGGAGGCGGCGATGCGGTCGACTCGCGAGAGATTGCGTGAAGCCGGGCTCGATGAGCGGGTGGAATTTCATCTCACGAGTCACGCGCGGATGGCCGAGTTTGCCGAGGCTGGCAGTGTGGGGGCGGTGATGTTCAACCTTGGGTATCTGCCGGGCGAGGATCATGCCTTGGCGACCGAGGCGGATGAGACCTTGCGTGCGCTGGATGCGGCGAGCGTGCTTTTGAAATCAGGCGCCGTGTTGTCGGTCGTTTGTTATCCGGGTCATCCGCAGGGCGGCGATGAGGCCGCGAGTGTGGAGCGATGGATGAACGGGCGGGCAGAATCTGCCTGGCGGGTGGCGAGGTACGGGATGATCGGCACGAAATTGCCGGCGCCGTTTTTGATGGTTGCCCGCAAGCCCTGATCGGGCTTGGGAATTATTTCTTGTGAACCTTGAGGGCCTCGTCGGACTGGGCGGTAGCCCAAGTTTCGAAGGCCTTCGAGTCCACCACTTCCATGGTGCCGATCATGTTGCCGTGGCCTTCGCCGCAGAGCTGGCCGCAGACGACATAGGTTTCGAGTGTTTTGATCGGAGTGAACCACATGGGGATTTCGCGGCCGGGGATGGCGTCCTGTTGGATGCGCATGGGCACGAT
>JAGWXV010000002.1 GCA_018969705.1 Betaproteobacteria bacterium | reverse complement strand
CTTTTGCTGCTCGACCTTGGCCCGATAGGCAGCATCCATGCCCTCGATGGGGCTTACCGGCTCCGCTAAGCCGTTATCGGGCTTATTGGCAGCCGGATCAATCGCAGGGGGGGTTTCGGTTTCGGCCATCGCTTTTTATCTGACTCAATTCAATTCCGGGCGGCAAAAATCGCCGGTTTATCTCCTTAGCGGTTCTCAATCGCGGTCATTTAGAGCCGCCGAAAAACCCCTACTGGCTATGGTAGACACTGAAAAGAGGCGTGTCACCAAGCTTTCGGCGGTTTTCTGAACGTTCCTAAGACCATGTCGTCGATAAATACGCAGCACGTTTTGTGCCAGAGGCCCAAGGGGAGGGGATGGCCAGTTTTTTTGGGGGGGCTATGGATTGGATTGACGTTGGATACTTCTTACTATTTACATAATACACATTATGCGACAAATAAAAAACTAGCGAATCCCGGGAAGTACCTCGACTCCTTGTGCAGGCCCGACCTGCGGGAGCCGGTCAGTAGCAATCCCATCGGGTTGAGTTTCGGGCTGGCTGGGCTGAACCGTGACGAACTCACCGCCAACCTGATTCACAACATCATTTAAAGTTGAGTCCGGCGTTACTTTAGGTAAGCTCCTTAAGTATCTGTTTGTGAATGAGATTTCTTCTAGTTCAAGCCAAAACGCGAGGTCGTTGTTGTTTTGCTCCTTGGCGTAGTCGCGGGCGTTTAGACCAGACTGATTGGTGATCGTTGGGTCTGCACCCAGCACAATCAGCTCGGCCGCAGCCGGCCTTCGATTGAACCGGGCGGCCATCATCAGCGGGGTCGTGTTGTTAGGGCTAACCGCATCCACATAGGCGCTGTGCTCACCCAAGAGCTTAATTACCGGAACGCTGCCCGAAGTCGCCGCGTAATGCAGCGCTGTCCAGCCCGGCCGGTTTACCTCAGCGCCCAGCTCAATAAGCCGCCTGGCGGCCCGCTCAAGGCCCTTGATGGCCGCAATCATCAGCGGGGTCTCAGCCAGCTGATTCTGGTGCTCCACAACCGCTTTGTCCTGCCAGGCCGGCTGAGCCATGAGGGCGAGCGCTAAGTCCTCTCCCCCCTCCCTTAACGCCAGCATCACAAGGTTATTGCGCAGGCTGTCGCGGCTCTGTGGGTCAAGTCCCATCTCGGGGAGCCGATTAAGAAAACTTACGTCGTTGGCCTTGGCGGCAAGAACAAAGTTCTGCAACACATCCCGAGGCCAGGCGGGCATCGACAGCAGCAACCCAAGGACTGCTGCTGCGATCAACCGAGCACCGTGGGGAAGGATGGTGCAAAAGAGATGTTGCATTTCTGCTGGGCTTAGCCGCGGGAGACGAGGGCGCCCGAACTAAAACGAGAAAAATTCTGTGAGGTCACGCGGGCTACTTCTTCGACAGGAATTCCTTTTAACTCAGCAATCTTCTGGGCAACGTAAACCACATACGCAGGCTCATTAACTTTGCCACGATGGGGCGTGGGCGCAAGAAACGGGGCATCGGTCTCGATCATCAGGTGCTCGAGAGGAATTTCCACCGCAACCTGCTGGACCTGCTTTGCATTCTTGAAGGTAACGATCCCCGATAAAGAAATTAAAAATCCCATCTCAATGGCGGCCTTTGCAACATCCACCGTTTCAGTGAAGCAATGCATCACACCGCCAACTGCGGATGCGCCCTCTTCTTTCATGATCGCTAAGGTGTCGTTCGAGGCCTCACGAGTGTGGACGATAATGGGTTTGCTGAGTGCTCGTGCTGCACGGATGTGGGTCCGAAATCGCGACTGTTGCCAACCAAAATCATCGGTCTTGCCATCCCCTTCCCGCCGATAGTAATCAAGGCCGGTCTCACCGATTGCCACCACCTTTTGGTTCCCTGCCCTGCTTACAAGGTCCTCTACGGTCGGCTCCTCAACCCCAAGGTTATCGGGGTGGACCCCAACCGATGCAAGTAGAAACGGATGGGCATTGGCCAGTGCCAAGACTTGATCCGCCTCTTCTAGGGTGGTGCAGATATTCAGGGCTTGCCTCACGCCCGCAGCCTGCATTCGTGAGAGAACACCCGCCGTATCCTCGTTTAGACCGGGATAGTTAAGGTGGCAGTGGGAATCGACAAAGGTCATCGCCTCACCTTAAACATAAGCCCGCTGAAATCGATCAAAGATCGTTTCAAAAAAGAGCTTTGGATTTAGGGGGTGGTCTGCGACTGCGCGCTGTCGCTGCAATTCGGCCATGGCAAGACTAAAGCGCTGCGGGGATCGCAGTCGCTCTGCATGGGTCTGTAGGGCCGTCTGATGACTGGAGAAGTGTCTCGGGGGTGCGCCAAATCTTACCCGCGCGACATCATTCATCCAGCGCTGAAGAAGATCCAGCACATCGGCGGGCGGAGATTTTCCGGCACGCTCTGCCCAGCGCAGCGGGTCGATCGGCTCTGCGGTCAAGGCGGGAAGCAGCCAGTCAGCCACCGTGCTTTTCGCGAGCTGCAGGCGCGACAATTCTGAGTCAGAAATCGGTAGATTCAGCCGCCTGCAACGGGACAGGATGGTTGGCGGTATTCCTCTCAGGCCATCCGCCACCAAGATGAACATGAGGTTTTCGGTGGGCTCTTCAAGGGTTTTTAGAAGTGCATTTGCTGCAGCGTAGTTCAGTCGGTTGGCAGGATTAATTAGAACTAGCCTCAGCCCCGCCCGGTGGGCTCCAACGTTGGTAAAGCCGGCAAGGCCCCGAATTTGTTCAATCCGAATCTCTTGGGATTTCTTCTTCTCCCCCGCCCCAGGCTCCACCGTCTCGACAGGGGCCGACTCGTCTGCGGACTCTTGAAAATCCCCCTCTTCAGCTGCCAGGGCATCGGGCCGGACCCAACGTAAATCAGGATGCTGCGCAGCGGCCATCCAGAGGCAAGACTGGCAGGCACCACAGGCTGAGTGATCTTCCTGAAGGGGGGTTTCGCAAAGCATTGCCGCTGCAATTTCCCGGCTAAAGCTTGTCTTTCCGATCCCGCTTGGGCCCACCAGCATGAGGGCGGACGGCCGACGGGCGAGTGTCGGAGAGGCCAGGTTCCACCAGGATTTAAAAATTAAAATCTCATTGTTAATCATAGATTTATAATTATTTTATGCAGTTCCTTTTGAATTCGTGAAACATCAAGTTCTGCGTTAAGAATAACTGTTTTTTCCTGGCCGCCCGGCCGCATCTGGGTAAGGTAGACGCTCCTTACACGCTCGAAATAAGCAACGTCCTGGGCCTCAAAACGATCCTCCTGTCCGCCCCTGCCGCCCCGCCGTTGTGCAGCAACATGGGCGGGTAAATCAAACAGGATTACCCGATCGGGTAAGACGCCATTGCAGGCGGCCTCGTTAACGGCATCAATCCAGCCCAGGTCCACTCCCCCACCTCCGCCCTGATAAGCCCGGGTCGAATCAATAAATCGGTCACAGAGCACCCAGTCGCCCCGCTCAAGGGCTGGACCAATTGAGCGCTGAATGTGGTCCCGGCGGCCAGCTGCTACCAGCAGGACCTCGGTCTGGACATCCATGGGCTCATGCAGCAAAAGCTCGCGAATCTTCTCGGCCAGGGGAGTGCCGCCCGGCTCTCGGGTGATGAGCACCTCAACCCTATGGGCTGACCGAATGGTGGATGCAATGAAATCAATGTGGGTGCTCTTTCCCGCCCCGTCGATTCCCTCCAGGACAATGAACTTGCCGCGCTGTTTGGGGGTCTGACTCACTTCGAACCCTTCGCCACCGCTACACGACGGATGAATTGATCGACGGCCTGGTTGTGCTCCTTTAGCGTTTCCGAAAACTCAGAGCTTCCGTCACCTCGGGCCACAAAATACAGCGCCCTAATGTTGGCGGGATTCATGGCCGCCCGAATCGCCCGCGGCCCTGGGTTCGAGATCGGTGTCGGGGGCAGGGTCTTGCGGGTATAAGTGTTATACGGCGTGTCTTTTTTTAGATGCTTACGGGTGATGTCACCGGCAAACTCTTTTCCAAGCCCATAAATCACGGTTGGATCGGCCTGAAGTGGCATGCCCAGCCGCATGCGATTGGTAAAGACTGCGGCCACCTTCTCGCGATCGCCCAAATACTGGGTCTCCTTTTCAACGATCGAAGCAACAATGAGGGCCTCATACGGCGAGCGATACGGCAGATCCTGCGCCCGTTTTTCCCACTCTCGCGCAATCACTTGCCGCTGTATGGCTACCGATCGCCGCAGCAGCTCCAGCGCAGATGAGCCCTTGGGCACCACGTACAAATCAGGATAAAGCCAGCCCTCCGGATGGCGCGCCTCAAGCATCAGACTTCCGGCAATCGCCTCAGGCCGATCTGCTTGGGCCTGCAAATCCAGCCGAATCTCAGGCTGCCGGCGTAAGGCCTCCAGCGTTTGCTCGACAGTCCAGCCCTCCAAGATCCGGAATTCGGTGCTGCCCGCATCCTGACGAGAAAGCCGCTCCACCAGTTTTCGCTGGCTAATGCCTGGCTCAATCTGATAGACGCCAGCCATCAACTGGCGCTCGACCCCGCGAAAGGCCGCGTAGCCGAGAAATAGAGTCTCGTTAATCTCTATGCGATTCGCCTGCAGCAGCGCCACAATCCCCCGCGCGGGGGTGCCGTAATTGATCACCAGATCCAGCGGCTTATCTGCTGCATAGACTGGCTGCTCTGCTTGATAGAAAAACCAACCGACTCCTGATGCCGCCGCAAGAATCGCCAGCGCACCGCTGACCGCGAGCGCCCGCAGCAGCCTTAACAGCCCGCTGCCCGATCGGGTCTTATCGGAAGATTTCGACTTAGGCCTTGGCATACCGCTATATTAAGACGATGGACACTCATCCCCTTCCCTCGCTGCTCAACACCAAACGCTGGGCCCGTCTGACGAGTTTTACGGGCTTCACAGTCGCCGGCCCAGATGCCCGTGCTTTTTTACAAGGCCAGCTCACCAACGATATTGAGTCGGTGAATGCCGGCCGACATCAGCGCACTGGCTTTTGCTCCCCAAAGGGCCGACTGCTCACCACAATGCTGCAATGGCGCTCGGGCGAAGCATCTTGGGCCCACCTGATCCCGGCAGAAAGCCTTGAGCGAATTATCAAACGACTAAAAATGTTTGTGCTGCGCTCAAAGGTGTCGTTTTCTTCGGCAGAGGCATCGTATAGCGTCATCGGTCTGTGGGGCGAGACCGCAGGAAAGCTCGCAAATGCTGCACCGTCTGAATTTGAAGGCAGGGCCTACTCGATCGCAGCAACACCCGATGGGACTGCCCAAGAGGACAGCACGAATGCCTGCTGGCTTTTGATGGATACAACATGTCCAGTGCTTGGCCAGCGCGGCTGGCTTGTCGGCCCAGTAGATTCGATCAATCGATTAATCGCCGGATGTTCAACTGCACAGGAATTGCCTGAGTCGGCCTGGATTTTTTCAGAGATTGAATCCGGCAAGACATGGGTCTGGGAGAAAACGCAAGATACTTTTGTGCCGCAGATGGTGAACTTCGAATTAATCGATGGCGTTAGCTTCACAAAGGGCTGCTACCCCGGCCAGGAAGTGGTTGCCCGAAGCCAGTACCTCGGAAAACTGAAGCGTCGCACTTATCGTGCTGATATTGCAGCGGCCGAAATTCAGCAGCTCTCAGTTCCAGTGTCCGATTTGCCCGGCCAGGATGTATGGTCCAAAGGGAATCCGGCAGAGCCTTGCGGCCGCGTTGTTGCTGCAGCCCCAACGTTTAACGCCCAAGGCAACGCACAGTCCCAGGCCGCTTTATTAATTGAACTCACCATCGAGGCCTGGGAGGGCGGCGCACTCACGCTCGGCAGTCTTGATGGCCCAGGCCTGCAGGCAGGCAGACTGCCCTATAGCCTTGCGGTAGCCGCCTAAAGTTTAAGACATCGACTTATCCGTGTGCCTCATTGGCATTCATCTTGGCGATGGCCCAAGACTATTAATTTCTGCGAATCGTGATGAATTCGCGGCCCGCCCGACTGCGCCGCTACATTGGTGGCAAGAAGGCTTACTCGCAGGAAAAGACCTTCAGGCAGGCGGCACCTGGCTAGGTATCACGCGTAGCGGCCGCTTTGCGGCTGTCACCAATGTTCGAGATCCGGCCCTTCGAGTGGCCAGCGTGCCCTTTGGCTCTCGTGGGCTGATGGTGAAAGCGTTTCTTTTATCGGATTGCAATCCCGAGGCTTATGCAGAGCAGATGCTGACTGCGGTCCCCGGAGCATCGCCTTACAACTTAATACTTGGCCAGATTCACGCGGATTCAATCCAAGTGCTCTGGCTTGGCGGACGAAGCCGCACACTTCTGCCGCTGCAGGCGGGCAGCCATGTGCTGTCCAATGCCGAGCTCAATACGCCCTGGCCAAAGGCTCGGCGACTTCAGTCGGCACTGGCAACCGAGGATGCAGCGGCCATTGATGCAGTCATGCATTCGCAGACACTCGCAAGTGATGATGAGCTGCCGGAAACCGGCGTTTCTTTTGACTGGGAAAAGCGCCTGTCTGCGGCACTGATTGCGGGCGAGGACTACCACACGCGATCGTCTACATTGATTCAGCTAGATCCACACAAGGCAGCAGTCCGAGAGATCACCTGGTCCACTGCCGCATCAGCGCTGACCACCCTGCATGAACACTTCGAGTTCATGCGATAAACGCTGATCGCAAGTCGGGAGCTTAATCGGCTGCGCTACCGCGCTTACGATTAAAACTTCGCATACGTTTAAACGTGCCTGTCGCACTGGCCAGCAGGCGGCCATGCTGATCCCGCAATTCGCCGTGGCAAAAGGCCATGGTCGTTGAGAAGTGATCGCACCAGCCAAACGCATGCAATTCCCCCTTGGCAGGGCGCATAAAACTCGTGTTCATGCCGACAGTCACCATGCCCATCTGATCGGGGTCTGAAGATCGGGCCGCAACCGCCATGACAACATCCAAAAGCGTCATCACCACGCCACCATGGGCCACACCGAGTCCATTGAGATGCTCAGCCTTCAGCGCCAGCTTAATTTCGACGTGGCCTGACTCCGCCCGCACCGGCTCGACGCCGAGATGATCGACAAATGGCGTAAAACCGGAGGCGCTGGGGGATTGCATGACGCCAACGATAGCAAGACTTACACTTCACGGACATGAATGCGCCCGACAGCCTGCGGCCAAGCCTGCCCGCGCTCGCCCCATTAACACCGCACCCCGAGCCCGGCACCGCGCCAAGGATTGAGCTCGGCCTGCCAGCCGACTGGTCGTCTGGATTTGCAGGCCTTGCCGCCGACCCCGAGGAGCCCTTTATCCGGCCCTGCGACCCATCGCCACTTCAGGAGTGCCGTTTCCTTGCGGTTTCTGATCATGCAGCAGCACTGCTGGGTCTGGATGCACAAGCAATTATGCAAAGCCCGGAATGGCTTGCCGTGCTTTCAGGCAATGCGGTGGGCAGGCATCTTCAGCCCTATGCAAGTGTCTATGCAGGACACCAATTTGGGGTCTTTGTTCCCCGACTCGGCGATGGCCGCGCGTTAAACCTTGGCGCACTTCGTGGCTGGGAGTTGCAGCTGAAAGGCGCAGGCCAGACCCCGTATGCGCGATTTGCTGATGGCCGCGCGGTGCTGCGCTCCTCTATTCGTGAGTATCTGTGTTCAGAGGCCATGCATGCCTTGGGCATTCCAACTACCCGAGCGCTGTCGCTGGTGGCGGCTGCCTCGCCAGTGCTGCGCGAGACAGTCGAGACCGCCGCAGTGGTCTGCAGAGTGGCGCCAAGTTTTCTGCGGTTTGGCCACTTTGAATACTTCTCCTCCCGACAGCGTACAGACCAGCTTGAACAACTTGCCCGCCATAGTGCTGCACTTTTAGGCTGCGGGGATTCGGGGAATCGCACCCCAATGCCCGCCTCTGAACTGGCGCTTGCTGTATTGACCGAGGTTGCCCAACGCAGCGCCAAGATGACTGCCCAATGGATGGGCGTGGGCTTTATGCACGGCGTCATGAACACCGATAACTGCTCCGTTCTTGGCCTGACCTTAGATTACGGCCCCTTTGGCTTTATGGATGGATTTAACACTGGCCATATTTGCAACCACTCCGACCATCACGGCCGCTACAGTTTTCAGTCTCAGCCGCAGGTCTCGCTGTGGAATCTTAGCCGGCTCGCAAATGCCCTGTATCCCTTGGTGAATGCGGTAGACCCACTAAATGCGGTGCTTGAGCACTTTAAATCCAATTACGCCAAGGAGATGGAAGGCCTACTGAAAATGAAATTGGGCCTGCAGCAACTACCAGAGGATCAGTGGGGGCCGCTCTTGGATGATTTTTATTCTCTGCTGCAGTCCCAGGGAATGGATCACACACTCGCATTTCGTGCGCTATCGAATCAGGATGAGCAGGGCTTTAGTGATCTTGCACCGGATCGTGCAGCCTGCAGGCCCTGGCTCGATCGCTATCAGCAGGCGGTTAGCGCAAGCTTAAGCCTTCAAGGTATTTCCGCAGAAGTACGCCAAGAGCAGATGCGGGCCGTGAATCCAAAATACGTGCTTCGCAACTGGATTGCCGAAGAAGTCATCAGTGCCGTCCGTGATCATGGTGATACTGGGCCTTTGCAGTCGGTTGCCCGCCTGCTGAAAAACCCGTTTGAGGAGCATCCCGAATCAGAGCGCTATGCAGCGCCGCCTCCCGACTGGGCTCAATACCTGTCGGTGAGCTGTTCAAGCTAATTTCAGACCCCATGTAATGCCAGGAGTTATCCATGAAATCCGATGACGAGTATCGAAAAACACTCACGCCAATGGAGTACGAGGTCACGCGACGCAAAGCCACCGAGCCGCCTTTCACCGGCCGCTACTGGGACCACTTTGCGCAGGGCACCTACCGCTGTGTGTGCTGTGGTCAGCCGCTTTTCGACTCAGAATCAAAATTTGATGCGGGCTGTGGCTGGCCAAGCTACTGGCAGGCCTTGTCAGAGGGCTGTATCCGAGAGGTCAAAGATACGAGTCACTTCATGATTCGAACCGAGATCGTCTGCAGCCAATGTGATGCCCACCTGGGCCATGTCTTTGATGACGGACCTGCGCCGACTGGCCTGCGTTACTGTGTCAACTCTGCTTCGGTAAAATTCGAACCACGATGAGACTCCTTGCCGACTGGCTTCCGATCATTTTGTTTTTTGTGGTCTATAAGCTTTCCGATTTGTATTGGGCAACGGCCGTTGCAATCATTGCGACCTTGGTGGTGATGGGGCTTTTGAAACTACGAGGCCATGCAATCGAGGCCATGCAATGGGTCAGCCTGATTCTGATTGTGGTGTTTGGCGGGGCCACCATCTGGCTTCAGGATGAGCGGTTCATCAAACTCAAGCCCACCCTGCTGTATGGCCTATTTGCCGCTGCCTTACTTGGTCCGCAACTCTTTAAGCGCATCCTGCTCATGCAAAAGCTCATGGGATCGAAAATCAGCATGCCGATTCATGCCTGGGCCAAACTGAACGCCGCCTGGGGCCTATTTTTCGCGGCACTCGGTGGGTTAAATCTCTGGGTCGCCCATGCCTTCACAACCGATACCTGGGTGAATTTCAAACTCTTTGGCACTATCGGACTCATGGTGGTATTCATTATTGGCCAAGCGCTTTGGATGAACCGCTTCGCGACTGCCGAGCTGCCAGATGTCTTAAAAGACCAGGAGCCCCGATGAGCCACCTCGCCCCAAGCGCCCAGGAAATCGAGGCCCGGCTGCGTGCTGCCCTGCCGATCGACTCCATCATGGTCCGCGACGACAGCGCCAAGCACCATGGCCACGCTGGCGCAGTGGCCGGCGGGGGCCATTTCCACGTCACACTTGTATCGAGCGCCTTTGCCGGCAAGGGCAGGCTGGCCCGCCACCGGCTTGTGTATGATCCCCTAAGCGACTGGATCCCCGCGCGCATCCACGCCCTTTCTATTGACGCGCGCGACCCTTCGGAGTCTTCATGAAATCGTTGCAAAAAACCGCCATCGGATTTGCCATGCTCTGTGTCTCGGGCATCGCATCGGCGCAAAATATCGCGGTCGTGAATGGCAAGCCCATTCCGCGGGCCCGGGCAGACGCCTTTGTTGCCGAACTGGTCAAACAGGGCCAACAAGATACCCCCCAGCTGCAGGCACTGGTCCGCCAGGAGCTGGTCGATCGCGAGATCCTGGTCCAAGAGGCCGAGCGTCGCGGTTTATCAGCAAAGCCTGATGTGCGATTTCAGCTCGATAACGTACGCCAGCAGGTACTGATCAATGCGCTGGTACAGGATCAGCTTACAAAAGGCGGTGTGAGCGATGCCGAAGTCAAAGCCGAATACGATCGGCTGGTAAAAGGTGATGGCGGCAAAGAGTACCGGGCCCGCCACATCCTGGTCGAGAAAGAAGATGAGGCGAAATCCATCATCGATCGGCTGAAAAAGGGCGCCAAATTTGAAGAGCTGGCCAAGCAGTCAAAAGACCCCGGATCTGCCACCAAGGGCGGCGATCTGGATTGGGCCAACGAACAATCCTTTGTGGAGCCGTTTTCAAAGGCAATGACCGCACTCGAAAAAGGCAAGTTCACCGAGACCCCGGTTCAGACCCAGTTTGGCTGGCATGTGATTCGTCTTGATGACACACGCACTGCCAAGCCGCCTGAGTTCGATCAGGTCAAGGAGCAACTCTCCGAGTCAATGAAGCGCAAAAAGCTTCAGGACTTCCAGCAGCAGCTCAAGGCCAAGGCTAAGATCCAGTAAGCGGATCGATCGGCACTAGCTGATATCAACGGTCGTTCCGACCGGCACCCAGTCAAACAGCGACACAATGTCGCTGTTTTTCATTCGAATGCAGCCGATGGATCCCGGCTCTCCCATCACCGCGGTATCGGGACTGCCGTGTAAATAGATGTAGCGGCGCATGGTGTCGACCTCGCCAAAACGATTCTTTCCGGGTTCAAGGCCCGACAGCCAAAGGATTCGCGTCAGGATCCAGTCGCGCTGCGGAAACTGGCCAGCGAGTTCTGGGCACCAGATCTCGCCGGTTTTGCGTCGGCCGACAAAGACAGTATTCCAGGCCGCGCCCCCACCAATCTTTGCGCGAATCTGGTGTCGGCCCTGGGGGGTCTGATAGCTGCCCTGCTGCTGGCCTGTGCCATTTTTCGAGCTCGAGATCAGGGCCTGCATCATGACAATGCCCGCAGCGTCCGGGGCCCAACGCAGGCCGCCTTCCAGAGATTCGGGGGCAAGCCGTATGAGCGTGAGCGTCTGTGCCTGGGTTGAAATACGAATGTGATAGTCAGAAGACATAAAAGCAATACGCAATCTCGCCTTAGGCTGGCGACGACTTCGAGTGCGCCCGCCGCCGAGCGAAAAACGCCTGCAGCAGCGATCCACAGGCATCGGCCATCACACCGCCCCGGGCAGAGGCATGGTGATTAAGGCGATGTTCATCGAATAAATTCATCACGCTTTGCGCCACACCCGTTTTCGGATCCGCGGCCCCATAAACGACTTCCGAGATTCGGGAATGAAATATGGCCCCCGAGCACATTACACAGGGCTCTAGCGTGACATATAGCGTACACCCAGTCAGCCGATAATTTCCCAGATGCTGAGCGGCAGCCCGCAGGGCCATCATCTCGGCGTGGGCTGAGGGATCATTGAGCCGAATCGGCTGATTAAATCCGCTGCCAATCACCACCCCATTTTTGACCACCACCGCACCAACGGGCACCTCGCCTGCCGCATCGGCAAGCCTGGCCTGCTCAAGGGCTAGGCCCATAAAGCGTTGGTCGGCGTTATCGGTCATGGTGTAGGCCGCCCCCGGTTGAAGTGCCAGATACGGCGGAGGTATTTGCTGGGCGCTTCGCAGTGGCCTGAGTCTAGGCCGTGCTTTCTTTTTTAAGGATCGCGTAGAGCTGATCTTTCAGCATCAGCTTTTCTTTTTTCATCACTTCAATCTCTTCGTGAGTGCCAGGCGTGATATGGCTTTCCATATTCTTGATTTTTGAATCTAGGGCATTATGACGATCGAATAATCGCGTGAAGTGGTGATCGGTCGTTTTCAGCTTGGTAATAAGATCTCGATATTCTGGAAACATGCCGGTCCTCCGTGGTCACCGATAATGAACTGCTCCATTTTACTCGCATCACCACTGCGAGAAATAGCCGTAAATATCACTACTCCCACTCGATTGTGGACGGTGGTTTACCCGATATGTCATACACGACACGATTAATGCCGCGCACCTCATTAATGATGCGATTCGATACACCCGCCAAAAGCGCATGCGGCAAATGGGCCCAATGGGCAGTCATGAAATCACTGGTGACAACCGCCCTGAGCGCGACCACCCATTCGTAGGTGCGGCCATCACCCATCACGCCCACAGACTTCACCGGCAGAAAAACCGCAAAGGCCTGACTGGTTAAGGCATACCAAGATTTTCCAACATCGGCAGCGCCGCACAAGCCCGCCTGAGCATCGGCTGGGCTTGCCGTTGAGTCACGCAAAGCCCGGATAAATAAATCATCGGCACGCTGCAGCAAATCAACATAATTAGGATGAATTTCCCCCAGAATCCGCACGCCAAGTCCAGGGCCCGGAAAGGGATGCCGATCCACCATTTCTGGGGGCAACCCGAGCGCAAGGCCAAGACGGCGGACCTCGTCTTTGAAGAGCTCCCGCAGTGGCTCCAGCAATTTGAGATGCAGGGTGTCGGGCAGTCCGCCGACGTTGTGGTGCGATTTGATTGTTGTTGCCTTTTTTGTCTTTGCGCCAGCCGACTCAATCACATCGGGGTAGATCGTGCCCTGGGCAAGCCAGCGGGCATTGGAGAGCTTGGTGGATTCTTCCTGAAAGATATGAACAAATTCTCGGCCAATGATTTTTCGTTTTTCTTCTGGGTCGGCCACCCCCGATAGGGCCGTTAAAAAGCGTTCACGCGCATTGACATGAATCACCTTTACGCCCATGTGCTTTGCGAAGGTCTGCATCACCTGCTGGGTCTCGTTGAGCCGAAGCAGGCCATGATCCACAAAAACACAAGTGAGCTGCTCACCAATTGCCTTGTGAATTAAGGCCGCCGCAACTGAGGAATCCACGCCCCCGGAAAGCCCGAGAATGACCTGCTCGCTTCCCACCTGGCTACGAATCGTATTGACGGCCTCCTGGACATAATCGGGCATATTCCAGTCAGCAGAGGCGGCGCAAATTTCCAAAACAAAGCGGCGCAGAATCTCTGCACCTTTTTTGGTATGGGTAACTTCGGGGTGAAACTGCACGCCATAAAAGCGCCGCGTCTCATCGGCCATGCCGGCAATCGGACATGATTCTGTAGATGCCATCAGCTTAAAGCCATCGGGAAGCGCACTCACCTTATCGCCATGGCTCATCCAGACATCGAGAAGGCCATAGCCCTCGGCGGTTCGGTGATCTTCGATATCGCGTAAAAGTGCAGTATGGCCACGTGCTCGGACCTGTGCGTAGCCAAACTCACGGAGGCTGCTGGCCTCTACTTGGCCGCCTAACTGTGCAGCCATGGTCTGCATGCCGTAACAAATGCCCAGCACTGGCACCCCACGCTTAAATACTGCTGCAGGCGCCTTGAGTGTTCCAGCCTCCGTGACGGAAAGATGGCTTCCCGACAGCACAATGCCGCGCAGGCTATCCACACCATCTACGCGGCCGTAGTCCTCGATAAATGTATCGCTGACGTCGCTGGGATGAATTTCGCAGAAAACCCCAGCCTCACGAATACGCCGAGCAATTAACTGCGTCACCTGAGAGCCAAAATCGAGAATCAGAATTCGGGAATGCATGATAAATAAAGGCCGTCTATCGCTTGCAGACCGCAGCGCTGCGGTCAGTCGATATGGTAGTTCGGCGCCTCTTTGGTGATTTGTACATCATGGACATGGGATTCGCGAATCCCTGCGCTGGTGATCTCTACAAACTGCGCCCGCTCATGAAACTCCTTAATTGAGGCGCATCCGCAGTAACCCATGCTCGAGCGCACACCGCCGGCTAACTGAAACAAAATATTTTTCACGCTGCCTTTGTAAGGCACTCTGCCCTCGATGCCCTCGGGTACGAACTTATCTGGATTAGGGTTATCGCCTTCTTGGAAGTACCGATCGGCGGAGCCGGCCTGCATCGCACCTACCGATCCCATGCCGCGGTAGCTTTTATAGGAGCGGCCTTGAAACAAAATGATTTCACCGGGCGCTTCATCGGTTCCTGCGAACATACCACCCATCATCACGGCATCTGCGCCGGCGGCAAGGGCCTTAGCGACATCTCCTGAATACCGAATGCCGCCGTCAGCAATCAACGCAACGCCACTGCCTTTTAATGCCCGCGCCACATTTGCAATCGCGGTAATTTGCGGCACGCCCACCCCAGCAACCACCCGCGTGGTACAAATCGAGCCAGGGCCAATTCCGACTTTCACGCCATCGGCGCCGTGCTTCACCAGGGCCTTGGCAGCATCTGCTGTGGCGATATTGCCGCCAATGACTTCGATTGCTGGATAACGCTTCTTAATCCACTTGATCCGATCCAGTACGCCCTTTGAGTGGCCATGCGCGGTATCCACAACCAAAACATCAACACCTGCATCAACAAGCCGCTCAACACGGTCCTCAGTACCTGGCCCGACGCCTACTGCTGCACCGACCCGCAGCTTGCCTTGTGAGTCGCGACAGGCAAGCGGGTGTTCAATGCCTTTAAAAATATCTTTCACCGTAATCAGGCCACGCAACTCAAAACTACGGTTGACCACCAAGACACGCTCGATACGGTGCTTGTGCATGAGTTTTTTGGCGTCCTCGATGCTGGCACCTTCTCGAACGGTGACCAGACGATCTTTAGGTGTCATGATTTTGGCGATCGGCTGATCCAGATTGGTCTCAAAGCGACGGTCGCGATTGGTCACAATGCCCACGACCTTGCCGGCCTTGACCACGGGCAGGCCTGATATTTTGCGCTCTGCGCTTAAGGCCATCAGCTCGCGGACCGACATATCCGGCGAGACGGTGATGGGATCCTTGACCACCCCGGCCTCGAAGCGCTTGACCTTGAAGACCTCAAGGGCCTGGGCTTCGGGCGTAAGATTTTTATGAATGATGCCGACGCCACCTTCTTCGGCAATGGCAATTGCAAGTCTCGCCTCGGTCACGGTATCCATGGCGGCCGAGACCACAGGCAGATTCAGTTCGACACGGCGGGTGAGTTTTGTTGTCAGCGATGTATCGCGGGGCAGGACCTGCGAGAAATCCGGAACCAACAGGACATCATCAAAGGTCAGGGCTTTTTCTAACAGGCGCATGGCCGCTCCAAAGTCCAAAGTCGGATTATACCGATCAGGCTGCGCCCCGATCTCGGCGCCTTCTCGGGGCGCCTGCATCCGCATTTTTTAACCGGGCCAACGCCCGGCGGGCTTCCTTGGGATCGGCGCGCAACGCACGCCAAAGTTCGAGTCGGTCCCCGTCTTGCAGCGGCTGGCGCATCGGCTTGGCCACGCCAAACACGCCAACTGCACCGGCCTGTGCCCAGGCCAGCCGGAGGGCCTCACTCAGATCGGGATGGACCTTCAGCTGTAGCGGTGTCGTTCCGGCCGCAACCCTTAGGTGCTGCCGAAGCGCATGCTCAGGCCAAGCCACACAGATCTCAATACAAATCGTGGTACCCGCTTTATTCATCTGGCGTATTTGGCCTCTGCCCGCTGCACAAAGGCATCGACAAAAGTCGCCGTGATGTGCGAGAACACCGGGCCAATAATCTTCTCAAGCAAGCTACTGGCAAAGTGATATTCCAGCTCGAATTCGACTCGGCACGCATCTTCGGCTAAGGCCGCGAATCGCCAGTGTCCACGCAGTGATTTGAAAGGTCCGCTGAGCAGTTCCATTTCAATACTTTTCCCTGGAACATTTCGATTGCGGGTACTAAATGACTGCTTGATGCCCTTGAAATCAATCTGCAGTTCCGCAGACAGTTCGTTGCCGTTTTGCTCTAGAATGCGCCCTCCCGCACACCAAGGCAGAAAAGCGGGGTAGTCTTCGCAGTTAACAACGAGGTCGTACATCTGCTGTGCCGAGAAGGGCACCAGAACGGTTTTTGTGACTCCAGGCATAGGCCTATTTTATGTCGATCATTCAGAACAAAAAGGCATTCCACGACTACTTCATAGAGGAGCGCTATGAGGCGGGTCTAGTGCTGGAGGGCTGGGAGGTCAAAGCGATCCGTGCCGGCAGGGCAAATCTGAAGGAGTCCTATGTGATCATCCGCCAGGAGGCGCTCTACCTGCTGGGCTGCCATATCTCCCCCCTGCCGACCGCCTCTAGCCATGTGCAGCCGGATCCAGTGCGGACCCGCAAGCTTTTACTGAAGGCCGAGGAGATTCGAAAGCTGATCGGCAAAGTCGAGCGGGCTGGCTACGCCTTAATTCCGATTGATCTGCACTACCAGCGGGGCCGAATCAAGATCGAGATCGGGCTTGCGAAAGGCAAAAAGCAGCATGACAAGCGGGCCAGCGAGAAAGACCGTGAATGGCAGCGCGAAAAGCAGCGGCTGGTTCGCGACTCGGTAAAACGCAGCTAAGACAGCACCGGCCCGCTGCCGGCAAATAGCTTCTTAGGCCTCGGTCCTATTTCCCTAACGACTGCCAGGTGTCGACAACGGTATCGGGATTTAACGACATCGATTGAATTCCAATATCCATGAGCCACTTGGCTAGGTCTGGATGGTCCGACGGGCCCTGTCCACAGATGCCGACATATTTTCCGGCCCGATTACAGGCATCAATTGCCATCTTCAGCATCGCCCGTACCGCGGGATCACGCTCATCAAATGCGTTGGCAACCAAGCCAGAGTCGCGGTCTAGGCCCAGTGTAAGCTGGGTGAGGTCATTTGAACCAATAGAGAAGCCATCAAAGTGGCGCAGGAAATCATCGGCAAGCAATGCATTGGAGGGCAGCTCGCACATCATGATTAGCCGCAGTCCACCCCTGCCGTTTGCGTCAGCGCCGCTGCCGCGTTTTAGGCCATATTTCGCAAGAAGCAGCTCGACGCCCTCAGCCTCTTTTACAGTTCGAACAAAAGGCACCATGAGCTCAACATTGGTCAGCCCCATTTGCTCACGCACACGGTGTAGGGCAATACATTCCATCTCGAAGCAATCTTCAAAATCCTTCGCCAGATAGCGGGATGCCCCGCGAAAGCCCAGCATGGGGTTTTCTTCTTCGGGCTCGTAGCGCGAGCCGCCGATTAGTTTTCGGTATTCATTGGACTTGAAGTCCGACAGCCGCACGATAACGGGCTTGGGCCAAAACGCAGCTGCAATGGTTGCGACGCCCTCGGCAAGCTTATCGACAAAAAAATCTCGTGGCGAGGCATGGCCGCGAGAAACCTTCTCAACGGCATTTCTAAGTTCACCATCCACCTTGGGATAGTCCAGAATCGCTTTTGGATGAACGCCAATATTGTTATTGATAATGAATTCGAGCCGCGCAAGTCCCACCCCTTCGTTGGGTGTTGACTGAAACTCAAAGGCTAGCTGCGGATTGCCGACATTCATCATGATCTTGACGGGCAGCTTGGGCAGTGTGCCGATATGTACCGTGGACACCTCCGTCTCTAGTAGCCCCTCATAGATGCTGCCAGTATCCCCTTCTGCGCAGGAGACTGTCACTGTCTGGCCATCCTGAACATGATCGGTCGCATCGCCGCAGCCCACAACCGCCGGAATGCCCAGCTCTCGCGCAATGATGGCCGCATGGCAGGTCCTGCCACCACGGTTTGTCACAATCGCGGCTGCTCGTTTCATGACCGGCTCCCAATTGGGGTCTGTCATATCGGTCACCAGCACATCGCCTGGCTGGACGCGCTCCATTTCGCTTGCGTCTTCAATCACCCGCACTGTACCCGCCCCGATCTTTTGGCCAATCGCTCGGCCTTGGGCCAACACCCGGCCGGTGGCTTTCAGCGTGTAGCGCTGCTGGGCCTCGCCTGCCTTTTGCTGGGACTTCACGGTCTCAGGCCGGGCCTGCAAGATATAAAGCCGGCCGTCCTGGCCATCAAGGCCCCACTCGATATCCATCGGCCGCTGATAATGGGACTCGATAATGAGCGCATAACACGCAAGTTCAACGGTTTGCTCGTGGCTGAGCGAATAACGATGGCGCTGCTCGTCTGCCACATCGATCGTGACCACCGCTTTGCCATTTTCTTTGCGCTGCGCATCGCTGGCAAAGACCATCTTAATGAGCTTGCTGCCCAGCTGCCGGCGGATGACTGGAAACTTTCCAGCCTTCAGCATTGGCTTATGAACATAGAACTCATCCGGATTTACCGCACCCTGCACGACGGTTTCGCCCAGGCCATAAGAACTGGTGATAAACACCACATCATTAAAGCCTGACTCGGTATCCATCGTGAACATCACACCTGCTGCACCGAGATCTGATCGAACCATCTGCTGAATGCCCGCAGAAAGCGCAACATCGGCATGGGCAAAGCCCTTATGCACCCGATAACTGATCGCCCGATCGTTATATAAAGAGGCGAACACATGACGAATCTTGTCAAGTACATCCTCGATTCCGAGCACATTTAAAAATGTCTCCTGCTGGCCGGCAAAGGAGGCATCCGGAAGATCTTCGGCGGTGGCAGAGGAACGCACCGCCACCGACAGATTGGGATTGCCTTGCACAAGGGCCTGGTAGTGGGCCCGAATTTCAGACTCCAGGTCTGCTGGCAGGGGTGTTTCAATTACCCAGCGGCGAATCTCCGCCCCGCATGCGGCCAAGGCACGCACATCATCGACATTTAAGCTTGAGAGCCGATCATTGATACGCTGTCTGAGTCCGCCGTGATCAAGAAACGAACGAAAGGCCGCCGCAGTTGTCGCAAAGCCGCCCGGCACCCGAACCCCGGCTGCGGAAAGCTGCGAAATCATTTCACCAAGGGATGAATTCTTGCCCCCCACAGTATCAACGTCTGTCATGCGCAGTTCCTGTAAAGGAACAACCCAGCGGTGGGCAAGACGTGGATCAGATATTGGGCTAAGGGATCCCGGTTTGTTCATTCAGTGCACCTTGACGATAATGAGGCGAGTGAGGTTTTTCCAAGATTTTACCGAATCGAGAAGATGGCCACCGAACCGCCACCCGCCCCTAGTGAAGCCGTCAGGCCCGCCGGCAGGACCGTCTTTTTTATATCAGATGGCACGGGGATTACTGCCGAGACATTTGGCTCCTCGATCCTTGCGCAATTTGACAGCCTGCGTTTTCGACTGCGCAGAATTCCCTTTATCGATTCAGTTGAAAAGGCCATTGAGGCCGTCCATGTCATTGAGCAGCAGGCCCAGGAAGACGGCAAACGGCCCATCGTATTCTCGACCCTAGTCAACACCGAGATCCTGGCACGGATTCAACAAGTACGGGCCCTGCATCTGGACATGTTCAAGACTTTTGTGGAGCCGCTTGAACGTGAGCTTGGGGTCAAATCAAGCCATACCATTGGCCGTTTTCATCATGCCAACGATACCGAGGCCTACAAAAATCGTATTGAAGCCATCAATTTTTCTCTGGCCCACGATGATGGCCAGTCGGTCCGAAATCTCGAAGAGGCCGATGTCATTCTGATTGGTGTATCTCGTAGCGGTAAGACACCAACCAGCCTTTACTTAGCGATGCAGCATGGACTAAAAGTTGCCAACTGTCCGCTGATTCCCGAGGACTTTGAGCGCGATGCCCTGCCCTCCACCATCGTGCCGTATAAGCCCAAGCTTTTTGGATTGACCATCGATCCCGACCGCCTATCGCAGATTCGTAATGAGCGGCGGCCTGGCTCGAAGTATGCTGCACTGGAGAACTGCCGCATGGAGGTCGCCAGTGCCGAGTCCTTGATGCGCCGTGAATCCATCACTTGGCTTTCGACGACAACGAAATCCATTGAAGAAATCGCGACAACGATTCTCACTAGCCTGAATCTCGGCCGCTAAGCGGTTACTCGGCCGAGCGTGCGTCCGGCGGTGGCTTTCTGGCGGCGTGATTCAAACAAACAAACCGCGGCGGCAGCGGCTACGTTAAGCGATTCAACATCCGCATGCTGCGGAATTTGAATCGCACGGGCCTGCTGCGAAAGCTCGGCGCAAACCCCGGAGCCCTCCTGGCCAAAGATCCAGGCCACCGGCTGCGCAAGAGAAACTGCAGCGGCAAAAAGCGATTCCGATCTCGCACCAAGTCGCGTTGCCAAAAGCGGCAAGCCAGCACTGTGGGCGGCCGTGAGTACCGCCTCGTTAGGCATCTCATCTTGAATCTGTAAGCTAAAGTGGGCGCCCATCGCAGACCGTAGGACCTTGGGCGACCAGGGGTCTGCGGTTCCCGAGAGGCACCATACCGCCTGAACACCTGCGGCTGCAGAGGAACGCAAGATGCTGCCAACATTTCCTGGATCTTGAATGCGATCCAGAATCACAATATCGCCGCCGTTCGAAAGGGAAGGCGCGCTGGCCCTTGGGATTAGCAGTCCCCAGCCGGATGGGCTTTCGATCTGAGTGATCTCTTTATATAGGGCGGGCGATAGGCGCCAGACCTCTTGGCAGCGTCGACGCAGCCCTTGATCAATTTGCTCAAGCGACAGCGATGTCTGCATCACCAGCACCGGGGCCTGCGTGAGGCCGGAATCCAGAAATGCAGCGCAGAGCCGATCGCCCTCAAGCCAGGCCGCCTGATGACTGCGCCGCGCTCGTGAGGAGCTGATGATTGCTTTGAGCAGCTTAAAGCCCGGATTTTGCCGGGAACCAATTTCTTTCACCTGCGATTCAAGCTTCGGCATATCAGGTCAATCCGAGTGAGAGCTGCTTAACTGGAGCGAAACTCTTGCGGTGGGCCGCGCAGGGGCCATGCTGCGCCAGTGCCTGAAGATGGGCCTTGGTGCCATAGCCAGCGTGGCGGGCAAACCCATAGTGCGGATACTGGGTATCCAGTCGGCACATCTCTTGATCGCGGGCGGTCTTTGCAAGAATTGAGGCCGCTGATATACAGGCAACGGTCTGATCGCCCTTGACGATGGTCTTCGTGGTGTACGGCCACTGCCATGGACCCGGATAATCCGCCGGTGATCGATTGCCGTCTACGAGCACCATAGAGAGTAAGCTGTCTGGGATCGCGGGTGCGCCTGTGCCGATCGAGCGCGATTTTTCAAGCTGGGCCAAACACTGCTGCATCGCCCGGGCCATCGCCATAAAAGTTGCCCGCAATATGTTGAGCTCATCAATCTCGGCAACACTGGCCCAGCCTACTCCCCAGGCCCGACTCTTGGCCTGAATCTCTGCCGCAAGGGCCTGCCTGCGCCTGGCTGAGAGGAGTTTTGAATCGGCAAGACCATCAATACCAGCATCACCCAAAATAACGGCAGCCGCACAGACGGGGCCTGCCAGCGGGCCGCGGCCCGCCTCGTCAACGCCGGCCTGCACCCGCGAGCTCCGAGTCAAGAATGTCTGCAATGCGCTGCGCAGCGCCAAGCCGCAGGTCTTGATGAAGGCCGGCGAATTGCTCCCGAACACGAGAGATCGAAGCGGCATCATCCAGCCATCGCCTTACTGCTGCAGCAAGCGCAGGCGCCTGCGCTTGCTGCTGGATCAACTCAGGCACAGCGCGGCTGCCCAGAAGAATGTTCGGCAGTCCTATATCTTGAATTAATGCCCGACGCCGCATCATCCAGTAAGTCAATGCCGGCACGCGATAGGCAATCACCATGGGCCGCTTAAAAAGCGCCGCTTCTAGCGTTGCCGTGCCGCTTGCAACAAGCGCGACATCGCAGGCAGCTAGCGCCTGATGCGAGATGGGATCAAGGCCCTGCTGCGGCAAGAGCCGTACCCCCTGCTGCTGGGCAAGACGAAACTCCGGATGCCGCTCGATCTGCTGAGCGATTACTGCCGAGGCCGCAGGAATTACGACCTCGCAATCTCGGGCCAAGGCTGCAGCAGCACGAAAAAATTCGGGGCCATTGTGCTTTAGCTCTCCCATACGCGAGCCCGGCAATACCGCAACCACCGCACGATGGCCAGAGATCGACAGGGCCTTGCGGGCGGCCTGTGCATCCGGCTCCAGCGGAATCATGTCTGCAATCGGATGGCCTACATAGCTTGCCTGCACGCCGGTGCCCGCATAGACCTGAGGCTCAAAGGGAAAGATGCACAGCATGTGATCGACCGCCTGCTTGATCTTAGAAATCCGCTCAGGCCGCCAGGCCCAAATTGAGGGGCTGATTAAATGAACAGTCCGAATGCCCTGCTGCCGGATACGCGCCTCAACATCGAGATTAAAGTCCGGCGCATCGACACCCAGGTAGGCCCGCGGCGCCCATTTCGTGGTGTACTTCAAAAGCCAATAACGAACGGCAAGAATATGAACAAGCTTTGAGACCGCCTCTGCATAGCCGCGAACGGCCAAATCATCACTGCGAAACCAGCACTCCATGCCCAACGCCGCAAGGCGATCGCCCCCGATGCCACCAAGCTCCATCTGAGGAATAATTGTGCAGAGCCTTCGCAACGCCTCTGCTGCGATCAGATCGCCCGAAGCCTCGCCGGTAACCGTGACCAGTCTCATCAAAGCGCCTTTAAAGCACAGCCGAGTGCGGCTGCCCTAGCGCACAATGCCACGTCCCGAGGCGGCAAGGAAATCCATCAATGGGCCAAGCACAGCCTGATCCTGTGTATCTGCGGCGCCGATCGAATCGGCGTCCTGCAATTGGGCGAGGCTCTCCGCGAGCGTGAGGCCAGACTTGTACACCAGCTTGTACGCCCGCCGTAGCAGTGCGATTTGAGCGGCAGACATTCCACGGCGCTTTAGTCCTTCGGCATTGATGCCGTGGGCCGCGGCTGGATTACCTGTTGCAATGACATAAGGCGGCAGATCCTGCAGCAGTGTCGTACCCGCTCCGGTCATTGCATGGACACCAATCCTGACAAATTGATGGACCCCTGTAAGGCCTCCTAAAATCGCCCAGTCACCGACAGTGACATGGCCAGCCAGCTGCGTGGCATTGGCCATGATGGTGTGAGAGCCGATCTGGCAATCATGGGCAATGTGCACATAAGCCATGATCCAATTGTTATTGCCAATTCGCGTTACGCCGGCATCTTGCACCGTGCCAGTATTCACTGTGCAGCACTCACGAAAAGTATTGCTATCGCCGATCTCCAGAGCGGTTGGCTCGCCTTGATATTTCTTATCCTGAGGCGGCCCACCAATCACACAGTGCGAGTGAATCGTATTGGCTCTGCCCAGCCGCGTGCGGCCCGTGACCTGGGCAAATGCATGCACCACGCAGTTTGGCCCCATCTGCACATCGGGCCCGATCACCGCGAATGGGCCGACCTCAACGCTGGCATCAATCTCTGCCTTCGGATCAATCAGTGCGCTGGGATGAATCATGGTCACTGATAACTTAGGCCTTTGACGGCAAGTCACGCAAGGCGCACATCAGATCAGCCTCGGCGGCCAGCTCATTACCAACCATGGCGGTTCCCCGGTACTTCCATAGCAGACGGGATTGCCGCTCAATGCTGACATGCAGCGTCAGAATATCGCCAGGCACCACGGGCCGCTTAAATCTGCAGTTATCAATACCGACAAAAAAATAAACGGAGTCTTGGCTTGATGTCGTGCCCATTGTCTTAAATGACAAGATGCCGGCAGCCTGAGCCAAGGCCTCGACAATCAGTACGCCTGGCATTACCGGAAAGTGAGGAAAATGCCCGTTAAAGAATTCTTCATTGATCGAAACATTTTTCTGGGCAACGATGCGCTCACCAGCCACCAATTCGTTGACCTTATCGACCAATAAAAAAGGGTAACGATGCGGTAGCGTATCCAGGATCTCTCGAATATCCATAGCTCTAACCTTCTTTCTTACCGTGCTGCGGCTGATCCCGCAGTCCCTGTTGAAGTTGGCGACGCAGCTCAGGAAGCCGGCGGACCACCGCCGCGCTCTTCTCCCAGTCTGCCTGTTGCTGTAAAGGATACACACCGACATACTTCCCTGATTCTGTAATGCTCGACATCACCAGGCTCATCGGGCCGATGGTGGTGGCCTCTGCAATCTCAAGATGGCCCAGAATTCCTGCAGCGCCGCCGATCTGGCAATAGGCGCCAATTCGGGCACTTCCCGCAATCCCCACGCAGCCAGCGACTGCCGTGTGTCGGCCGATCACAACGTTATGGGCAACCTGAATCTGGTTATCGAGCTTTACTCCATCCTCAATCACAGTGGCATCCAATGTGCCGCGGTCAACAGTGGTGTTGGCGCCAATTTCAACATCATCACCGATCACTACACCACCCACCTGGGGAATTTTTAGCCACGAACGATCGGGCTGAAGCGCAAAACCGAATCCATCACTGCCGATCACGGCACCACTGTGAATCACTGCCCGACTACCGATCTGACAGCCTGGACCGATTGTCACCCGGGCATGTAACTGCGAGCCGGCACCAATCTGCGATCCATCACCCACGATACAGCCGGCACCAATATCCGAATCATCACCAATCCGCACACCTGCAGCCAGCACAACGCCAGGGCCGACTCTGACACGCTGGCCGAGGACAGCGGATGGATCCACCACGGCAGACGCATGCACGGTGGTCTTGGGCACCGCCACAATACGGTCCCGCTGGATCAGCCAGCTGGCGGCCTTGGCAAAAAACAGATAGGGATCTTCGGCTTGAATAAAGGTGCAGGAAAGGCCCAGTGACTGCAGAGCAACTGCATCAGTCACCACCACAACCGAGGCCTGAGTGCTGACCAACTGTTCTCGATAACGTGAATGCGAAAGAAAGCTCGCCTCGCCAGGGCGGGCGCAAGCAAGGCTTGCAAAGCGTGCAATGCGGACACTGGGATCTCCGACGACCGAGGCCGCGAAGCGCTCGGCCAACTCGCCTGCGGAGATGGGGTCTTGGTGACTGGCGTCCATATGCTGCCAGTCGGGGCCTAGCGCACGGGGGCGTTGAGCGCCCGAATCACCTTATCGGTAATGTCGATTCGCGTCGAGGCGTAGACGGCCTCTTGAAAGATGATGTCAAATTTCTCGGCTTCAGCGATCTGCCGGATCGCGCGGTTAGCACGCTCGACCACGGCGGCAAGCTCTTCGTTACGCCGCTGATTTAGGTCTTCGCGGAACTCACGCTGCCGACGCTGTACATCACGCTCCAGTTCAGCGGCTTCTCGCTGGCGTTTCACCCGCTCGGACTCGGGCATTACTGTGGCATCGCGCTCGAGTTTGGTGGACATCTCTTTGAGTTTGTTGGCGGCATCTTGAATCTGCTTTTCCCGCTTTGAAAACTCCTGCTCGAGCTTTTGCTGGGAGGCTTTGGCCGGGGCCGAATCACGCAGAATCCGCTCGGTATTGACAAATCCAACTTTCAGCTCCTGGGCGAGTAGCTGACTTGGCTGCATAAAACCCAGGAGACCGGCCGCAAAGAGGGAGAGGAAAAGCATGCGCCCCCCCGCTTGAAATCGAACAACGATCGACAGTTTCTGAACGAAATAAATATAAGCAAGCATTCCAATTGCTTTCGGTCGGAGTTTTTGATTTCTCACCCGCATCTCAAAAACCCGTCCCGATATTAAATTGCAGGTACTGTGTTCGATCAAACTCTTGCTTCTTGACTGCCTTGCCGACGCTGAGCTTCAAGGGGCCAACGGGTGACAGCCACGAGAGACCAAAACCAGCGGCCACTCTGATATCGTCGAACCCCGGGCTCGCACCCTGGGCCCAGATGCTACCGGCATCTAAAAAAGCGAAAAGACGCATAGTGCGATCCTGCTGCATGCCCGGGAGAGGAAATAATAGTTCGTTGTTTAGCACAAACCGCAGGTTACCGCCCAAGGACCTTCCATCCTGCCCAACTCCGATACCCGCTCCCTGAAAACCCCTAACTGATCCTATTCCGCCAACGTAAAAATTTTTAAAATTAGGATATCGTTTTCCGTTGATACCAAATCCACTTCCTAACTCAACATTGCCGGCATAGGTCATCCGACTACCCATTGGGATAAACACCTGATTCCCGAGAGTTGCGCGAATATACTCAACATCGCCGAGCGGAGTCGCATAATCCACGCTTACGAAACGTAACTGTCCTTCTGTTGGCGCAAGTGCGCTGTTACGAGAGTCGCGCGACCAGCCCATATTTACAAGATAAGCGGCTGGGCTCTGACCGAATTCGCGCAAATCTCGAGCGAGCGCTTCTGGTGCAGTTCCTTGAACATCATATCTGTTCTGTTCGAAAGAGGCGCCGAGAAAGATACGATCGAACTCAGTGTAGGGAACTCCAAATCTCAATCCCACGCCCTGCGTATCTACAGAGTAATTATTTCCTGAAAGCAAAACACTAGGATTAAATCGACGGGTATAAACATCAACTGATCGGCTCACACCGTCATCTGTCCAGTATGGATCCACGTGAGTAATTGAAAATGTACGCTGAAGTTGGCTGCTGTTCACTTGAATACCAAGATTTGTACCGGTACCCATAAAATTTTGCTGTGTCAGAGACCCCTGAATAATGAACTTTTCTGTGCTAGATACACCGATACCAAAAGAAACCATTCCCAAAGGGCGCTCTTCGATTCTTACGTTGACATCGACCTGATCTGCAGTGCCGATTACTGGCGTAGTCTCAATATCAACTTCCTTAAAGTAGCCAAGTCTATCAATTCGATTCCGCGACAAACGAATCCGATCGCTATCAAACCACGAGGCCTCAACCTGTCGCATTTCTCGACGCACGACCTCATCTCTCGTTCGATTATTTCCACTAATATTGATATTGCGGACGTACACCCGTCGGCCAGCATCAACCTGCAACACAAAACTAACGGTACGGTTGACGCGGTCAATCTCAGGTAGTGGCGTGACACTCGCGAACGCATAGCCGAGTTGACCCAACCGATCCGTCACCGCCTTGCTCAGTGTTTGAAGTCGCTGATTCGAGAAGACTTCGCCCGGTTTAATACTAATTAGCTTCGAAAACTCGGCATTACGACCCAACAGGTCGCCGGTGAGACGAACGTCCTTCACTGTGAACTTTTCTCCCTCGTCAATCATAACGGTGATAAAAACATCTTTGCGATCCGGGGACAGTGAGACTTGCGTGGAATCGACACTAAATTCGAGATAACCGCGATTCAGATAGAAGGACCGAAGAGACTCAAGATCACCGGTGAGTTTTTCGCGGGAGTACTGATCTGCCTTGGTGTACCAAGACATCCAGCTCGGAGTGGAAAGTTTGAACTCCTCGAGCAGAGCAGACTCCTTAAAAGCCTTTGCGCCCACAATGCGAATCTGTCGAATGCGCGCGTCATCGCCCTCCACTACCGCGATCTGCACAGCAACACGGTTGCGCTCAAGCGGTGTTACCGTCGAGAGGATTCGAGTGTTGTACTTACCTCGGCCAAGATATTGACGTTTCAGCTCCTGCTCGGTCCGATCCAGTAATGCCCGGTCAAAAATGCGTGACTCAGCAAGCCCCAAATCTCGTAGCGCTTTCAGAAGTTTCTCTTTTTCGAATTCCTTGGATCCTGTAATTTCAACAACACCGATTGCAGGCCGCTCCTCGACACTGATCACCAGAACGTCACCCTCAAGCTCGATTCGGACATCCTTAAAAAATCCAGTGGCAAACAGTGTTCGAACCGCCTCCGCGGTCCCCTGCTCGGTGACCCGATCACCAATCTGAATTGGCAGGTACGAAAATACCGTGCCCGGCTCAATGCGCTGAAGGCCTTCTACCCGGATATCGCGAATGGCGACCCCAAGGGCTGGGCCGCTGGCAGTTGCCGCTGGCCGGGAAGACTGGGCCTGGACTGGGTTGAATGGGGCTATGCCGATTAAGCTAACCAGACCAACCCAGGACCATACGAGCAGACGACAAGCCAGGGGTTTCGGGATAACACGATTGCGCATGAAGATTTGTTCTCTTTCTACCATCCTGCGAGCCGGGCGAAGTCGTTAAACAAGGCCACAGCGGTTAGAGCCATGATCAGTGCAACACCGATTCGGCGGCCGGTCTCTTGAATCTCAGCCGACAGGGGCCGCCCCCGGACCAGCTCCCACAGATAATACATAAGGTGTCCCCCATCAAGCATGGGAATGGGCAAAAGATTCAGCACCGCGATGCTAATGCTGATGAGCGCAAGAAAGCCGATAAAGGCCTTCAAACCATTGCCAGCGGACTGGCCGGCAGCATCGGCGATCGTGACCGGGCCGCTGATTTGTCGCCATGACAGCTCGCCTGAGAGCATTCTGCCCAGGGCCCGGACTGTGAGTAGGCTCATCTCCCAGGTCCGGGTTACCCCCTTGGCCAGGGCCTGAAGGGGCTCATCGGCGACATGGGTCGTTTCGACCTCAGCACCAACAACAGCGCCAATACGGAAGATGCCGTCCTGGCCGGCGCGGGCGGTGATTACGACCCGCTCAATCTGGCTGCCATCAGAGACCGCAAGCTCGATGGGTTTTCCTTGGGACTCTTTGATCCGAGTAATTACGACATCCGGCTGACGGACTTCCTCTTGGCCAACACGCAGAATACGGTCCCCATCGCGTAGTCCGGCCGCCTGCGCAACGCTACCCTCCTGCACGCGGATCACGCGCACCGATTTGCTTAATGGCGCAAGGCCAAGTGCCGCTACCGTTGCCGAAGGGTCATTCGCCTCTGCAGCCTCGCCGCCTTGGGCCGCCGACAGCGGCAAAACTACCGAGATCACTTCCCCGCCTGCGCGCTCAACCTTCACGCTGATTGAGGCCGCGCCCTCGCCGACAAGGGCCTGAGCTACCCGCCAGCGCATGTCGTTAAAGCTCGCAATCTGGTTACTGCCGATTCCAATGACCCGATCGCCTTCGCGCAGCCCCGCCAAGGCGGCGACCGACTGGGCCTTGGGCTGCGCCAACACTGCGATCGGCTCCTCGCGGCCCGAATGAAATAAAACGGCATAGGCCAGCGCAGCAAAAATCAGATTGGCGAGCGGGCCGGCAAAAACGATCCATGCGCGGGCCGCCAGCGGCTTAGCCTCAAAGTTTGGCTCGTCCATTTTTACGTAACCGCCCAGCGGAATCGCGGCAACCACCCATTCGGTGTTGGAGCGCTTGGAATGCCACTTCAGAAGGGCCCGGCCGAATCCAATTGAGAATCGCTCAACTGCAACGCCGCATTGCCGGGCGGCGAGGTAATGGCCCATCTCATGCACAAAAACAAGGATGGCGATGGCGAGTAGAAAAAATAGAATGGTCATCATGGCAGTTCGGTGAATTATCCCGCGATTTTGGCAACGCGTGCCTGTGCGATTTCGCGGGCCTGCCGATCGATCTCAAGCAGCTCATCGACGCTTGTAGGTGTATTTGCGGCCCGATGGCTGAGTTGCGCGAGCGTGCTTTCAACGGTGCCGAATATCTCACCAAACCGAATCCGCTCACTTAAAAAAGCCTCGACTGCGATCTCATTAGCAGCATTTAAAACCGCTGGGGCGGCACCGCCAGTTCGCAGAGATGCGCGCGCGAGCGCCAATGACGGAAAACGCTCCGTATCGGGCGGCTCAAATTCAAGCCGCTGGGCGGACCGCCAATCAAGGGGCTTGACGGGTGCATGGATCCGAGAAGGCCAGCTCATCGCGCAAGCAATTGGGGTGCGCATATCAGGAGATCCCAGCTGTGCAAGGGTTGAGCCGTCATCGAACTCCACCATCGAATGCACCACGCTTTGGGGATGTACAACAACCTCGATCGCTGACTCCGGTAAAGAGAACAGCCAATGGGCCTCGATGAGCTCAAGGCCCTTATTCATCATCGTGGCCGAATCGACTGAAATTTTCCGGCCCATCGACCAGTTCGGATGCGCAATCGCTTCGCTTACGGATGCCGAAAACATTCGGGCCTTCTCCCAGGATCGAAATGGGCCACCCGAGGCAGTCAGCAGCAGTCGGCGCACCCCGGCCGGCGGCTGAAAACAGCGATAGTTCTCGCCCAGGCACTGAAAAATCGCGTTGTGCTCACTGTCGACCGGTACGACAGTCGCTCCACCAAGACGCGCGGCCTGCACCATCAACGGCCCGGCCATGACCAAGGCCTCTTTGTTGGCCAGAAGAATTCTCTTGCCAGCGCGTGCCGCCGCCAACACCGAGGCCAACCCTGCCGCCCCGACAATGCCGGCAACCATCATGTCGACCTCGGGCACTACCGCCGCAGCAACCAGGCCCTGAGGACCGGCCAGCACATTGATATTCGCGCCCCAGGAGGTCTCACTCAAGCGCGACTGAAGCGTCTGCGCGGCATCCGGATCAGTCATGACAACCCAGCGGGGCTTGAACCTTTCGCAATCCCGAAGCATGGGCTCGACCTGCCGATGCGCAGTCAGCACTTCAGCCCGAAAACGCTCAGGATGCAGGCCGATCAGGTCCAGAGTGCTCTGGCCAATCGATCCTGTTGATCCGAAAACCGCTACCCCCTGCACGCGTTGTCCTTTTGCTTTCCTAGCGCTTTAGTTATGCGGAGCCACGACGCCACAACTCCAGCAGACTCACCATAGCCATTGTCACCGGAAAGACTGCCATCAGCGCATCAATCCGATCCAGCACGCCGCCATGGCCCGGCAAAAGACCGCTGGAGTCCTTCACACCGCGCAGCCGTTTCAATAAAGACTCATACAGATCGCCCACGACGCTGACCAGCGTAATCAGAATTACAAATAGAAATAAAAAACCTCCGCCGACCTGATCATTAATCAGGCTAAAGATGGTCGGCCCAAACCCGCCCGACTGGTGTTCGGCCAGCGCGATCGCCATTGCAGCTAAAAGCAGATTGCCTGCGAGAGCACCAAAAACACCCTCCCAGGTTTTGCCGGGACTGATCGCGGGCGCAAGTTTTCTTCGGCCAAAGGCCCGTCCAGCAAAATACGCAGCCGTATCGGCCACCCAGACCAATAGCAGCACCGAGAGCAGAAAAACCTTTCCGATGCCATCGGCCTGCAGCAACGCAAGCCAAGTCGCAAAACAAAGCACAAAGGCCGCTGCCGGGCCAAGACCTGATGGACTGCCAATGCTGCGGCCCCGCGACAAAGCGATTGGCGCCACCACCACCCAGGCAAGAGTTGCCAGCAGATACAGGGGCAGAAGCGCTGCACCCTGGCCTTCTGCTGCAAGCACAATCGACGGAAAATAAACCAGGCTTGCCACACCCACAAGCCCCAATGCGGCCGCAATCGCGGCTGCCCGCCGCGGCAAAATGCCCAATAAGCCCAGCCACTCATAAAGCGCCACCATCATGATGGCCAGCAAGAGCACATCAAAGCCAAACGCGGGCGCCCAGAGCGCAGCGCCGATTAAAACGATTAAGGCAAGAACCGCGGTTAGGACGCGGGTGCGGAGCATGCTTGGGCGACCTGGGCAGAGGTTCTGCCAAATCGACGTTCGCGCTTTTGATAAGACTCGATCGCCAGATCGAGCTGGGCCTCATCGAACTCGGGCCAATAGCAATCAGTGAAATAAAACTCAGTGTACGCAAGCTGCCAGAGTAGAAAATTGCTGATGCGCTCCTCGCCGCCGGTGCGAATAAAAAGATCGGGCTCAGGCGCGTAGTTCATGGCCAGATGCGGGGCCAGATACTCTTCAGAGATCGGTGTGTCGGGCTGAGCGAGCTGAGGATGCTGATCCAGCATTTTGCGGGTTGCCTGCAGAATGTCCCAACGGCCGCCGTAGTTAGCAGCAACCGTAAGATGAAAGCGATCATTCATCTCGGTGGCCGCTTCAGCCCGCGTGATGGCGGCACGCAGCTTTGCAGTGAAAGCACTCAGATCGCCAATCACGCGCAGCCGCACTCCATTGTCTTTTAGCTCCCGGACTTCGCGCTCTAACGCTTTGATGAATAGGCCCATCAGAAACGATACTTCCTCTTCGGGCCGGCGCCAGTTTTCCGAGCTAAAAGCAAATACGCTGAGATAGCGAACGCCTCGGCGGATGCAGGCTTCAACCACCTGGCGCAGCGCCGCCACACCCCGCTCATGGCCCACCATTCTTGGCAGGTGGCGGGCGTTGGCCCAGCGGCCATTGCCATCCATGATGACCGCAATGTGCTGCGGCACCGGGTGGATCTCTGGCACCACTAGGGTTGAGCTTTGGGGCTGTTCGTCGGCCATCGGAATCGTGGGTCTCGTCTCGGCTTAGGTTACGGCGTGTCAGACCGTCATGATCTCTGACTCCTTCTGAGCCAGGAGTTTATCAATCTCGGCAATATATTTATCAGTTAGTTTTTGTGTGTCTTCCTGGGCCCGACGCTCTTCATCTTCCGAGATGAGCTTGTCTTTGACCAGTTTTTTAAGGGCCTCATTGGCATCACGGCGGATGTTGCGAACGGCAATCTTGGTCTCCTCGCCCTCGTGCTTGATGACCTTGGTCAGCTCACGTCGGCGCTCCTCGGTGAGGGCGGGCATCGGCACCCGGATCAGATCCCCTGAAGTCGCTGGATTAAGGCCCAGATCCGACTCCCGAATCGCTTTTTCAACCACTGCGACCATCTTTTTCTCCCAAGGCTGAACGCCAATCGTGCGGCTATCGATCAGGGTGACATTGGCCACCTGATTTAGGGGCGAGGGATTGCCGTAGTAGTCCACCTGAATATGATCCATCAGGCCCACATGGGCGCGGCCCGTCCGGACCTTGGAGAGATTGAGCTTAAGGTTTTCGATCGTTTTGCCCATTTTCTGATCGGCGCTGGTTCGGACTTCCTGGGGTGTTTTCATAATGTTTTTCCGTTGCCAATAATCCGGGCTTCGCGTCCCGGCTAAACGTGGACCAGGGTGCCCTCGGCCTCGCCCCGAACGATTCGGGCAAGTGCGCCAGGCTTAAAGATGCTAAAGACACGAATTGGTAGCTTCTGATCCCGGCATAGCGCAAATGCGGTCGCATCCATGACCTTGAGATTACGCGAGATTGCCTCATCGAAGGTGACGGCGTCGTAGCGCTTGGCCTGGGGGTCCTTGGCTGGGTCGCTGGTATAGACCCCATCGACCTTGGTGGCCTTCAGCACAATCTCTGCGCCGACCTCAGCACCGCGCAACGCTGCCGCGGTGTCGGTTGTGAAAAATGGGTTTCCCGTGCCCGCCGCAAACACCACAATCTTTCCCTCTTCAAGATAACGGATTGCCTTGGGCCGGATATAGGGCTCGACCACCTGATCGATTCTGAGTGCCGACTGAACACGCGCCACCAGTCCTGCACGACGCATTGCATCCTGCAAGGCCAGGGCATTCATCACCGTGGCGATCATGCCCATATAGTCGGCCGTTGCGCGATCCATGCCCGATGCTCCGAGGGCGACGCCGCGAAAAATATTTCCGCCGCCGATGACCACCGCCACCTCGACGCCCAAAGCGATAACTTGGGCAATCTCCTTAACGATGGAATCGATCGTCTGGCGATTGATGCCATAGGGATCCTCGCCCATCAGGGCCTCGCCCGAGAGCTTCAGCAGGATGCGCTTGGGTGATGCCATATCAGGCAGCGCGGGCGGCGGCGACCTGGGCAGCGACTTCAGCCGCAAAATCATCGGTGCGCTTCTCGAGTCCCTCGCCAACGATGTAAAGCGTGAACGAGGCAATGGAGGCGCCTTTGCTCTTTAAGAGCTGCTCAATGGTTTGCTTGCCGTCTTCGGCCTTCACAAACACCTGACCCAGCAAGGTGACCTCTTTTAAGAATTTCTGCACCGTGCCTTCGACCATCTTGGCTACGATCTCTGCGGGCTTACCGGATTCAGCAGCCTTCTCGGTGGCGATCCGGCGCTCGGTCTCAATGAGCGCGGCATCTACGCCGGAAGCATCGAGGGACTTGGGCTTAGAGGCGGCAATATGCATGGCCAAATCACGGCCGAGTTGTTCATCGCCACCGACCAGATCCACCAGAACACCGATCTTCGCCCCACCATGAATGTAGGAGAAGAGTTTGCCCTTTGCGGCCAGCCGAAGAAAACGCCGCACACTGATGTTCTCGCCAATCTTGCCCACCAGGGCCGTACGCACGGAGTCCACAGTGCCGCCGGGCAGTGATGCCGTGCTTAAGCTGGCGACATCGGCAGCGCCACCGGCACATACCAGCCTGGCCACATCGCCGGAAAACGCCAGAAAGTCGTCGTTCTTGGCAACGAAATCAGTCTCGCAATTGACCTCGACCATGGCCGCATGACCGCCCTCGACGTGAATCGACACGATGCCCTCTGCCGTGACCCGCGAGGCGGCCTTGCTGGCCTTGCTGCCAAGTTTCACGCGCAGAATTTCTTCAGCCTTTGCCATATCGCCATCGGCTTCTGACAGAGCCTTTTTGCATTCCATCATCGGAGCGTCGGTTTTCTCACGAAGCTCCTTCACCATTCCCGCGGTAATTTCCGCCATTGTGTTCTCCTGATTCAAACTCATGTTTCAAAAAAAGGGCCGCTCAAACTGACCGGCCCCTTCGCATGCATCGGCCCGGTTCGTGGGGGCCAGTCTTCACGCCATGCAGACCGCCTAGGAGGCGTCTTTCACCTCAACAAATTCATCCTTTTCATCACGGATCGCCGCGACCACATCCGCCACAGCATTGGCCCGACCATCAAGAATTGCATCCGCCACAGCACGGGTATACAGCCGCACTGCACGGCTGGCATCGTCATTGCCTGGAATGACGTAGTCCACGCCCTCGGGGGAATGGTTCGTATCAACCACTGCCACCACGGGAATGCCTAGCTTATTGGCTTCCTGCACGGCAATCTTGTGATAGCCCACATCGACGACAAACAAGGCGTCCGGCAGGCCCGCCATGTCCTTAATGCCACCCAGTGTTTTGTTTAATTTATCCATCTCACGGCCAAACGAGAGGGCTTCTTTTTTGCTCATGCGCTCTAAGCCGCCCTCAGCCGTCATGGTTTCCATATCTTTAAGCCGTTTAATCGAGGTCTTCACGGTCTTGAAGTTGGTGAGCATCCCGCCCAGCCAGCGCTGATCGACATAGGGCTGGCCGGCGCGGCTCGCTTCTTCGGCGATGATTTCGCGCGACTGGCGCTTGGTGCCGACAAAGAGCACCGTGCCGCGGCGCTGCGCGAGCTGCTTGATGAACTTCAAGGCGTCGCCAAGATGGCTGACGGTGTGCTCGAGATTAATGATGTGAATCTTGTTGCGATGGCCAAAAATATAAGGGGCCATACGCGGATTCCAAAAGCGAGTCTGGTGGCCGAAATGCACACCGGCCTCAAGCATTTCACGCATACTGACTGACATACGATTTCTCCTTGCAAGGGTTGGGCTCGGCACTCGAAAGAGTCTGCTGCAGTTCGGGAAGGCCACTGGCCGCCCCCTTGTTTACCGCTCAGACACCCCTGCTTCGAGTGCTTTGGTTTAAAAATCAGGCACAATAGGTGCCCACGGCGCCGAAAAACACCTTGTTAATCAATGGCTTCCGGCAACCTGCGATTCTAACCCCTTATGCCCATCCAGCTCAAATCTGGCCCCGAAATCGACGCCATGCGGGTCGCGGGCCGTCTTGCGTCCGAAGTCCTGGACTTCATCGGCCCCCATGTCAGGCCGGGGGTCACCACCGGGGAGCTCGACCGGCTCTGCCACGACTACATGGTCAATGTGCAGGGCACGATTCCCGCCCCCCTGAACTACTGCCCCCCAGGCTATAAGCCCTACCCGAAATCAATCTGCACCTCGATTAACCACCAGGTCTGCCACGGCGTTCCTGGCGACCGGGTCCTGAAGTCCTCGGACATCGTGAACATCGACATCACCGTGATTAAGGATGGTTTTCATGGGGACACCAGCCGTATGTTTTTTGTCGGTGAAGCCTCCATCGCTGCCAAAAGGCTCTGCGAGCTTACCCACCAGGCCATGTGGGCGGGCATTGCGCAGGTCGCGCCAGGCAAGCGGCTGGGCGATATTGGCGCTGCGATACAAAAACTCGCCGAATCGGCCGGCTACTCTGTTGTCCGTGAGTTTTGCGGCCACGGCATCGGCCGGGGCTTTCACGAAGAGCCGCAGGTCCTGCACTATGGCAAGGCAGGCACCGGCCTGGAACTCAAAGCCGGCATGACCTTCACCATCGAGCCTATGATTAATGCGGGCCGGCCTGAGATCCGTGAGCTGGCCGACGGATGGACGATTGTGACTAAGGACCACAGTCTTTCGGCCCAGTGGGAACACACTGTGCTGGTCACCGAGACAGGATTTGAAGTCCTGACCATCTCAGAAGGTAGCCCCGACCGTGAGCGACGTCGGCCAAGCTAAGGGCCCTCAATCGCGCGCTGAAATTCTTGATGCGCTAAAGCAGTCCCTGCGGCAAGCACGCGAGCGTAATGCCAGCCTCTGGACACCACAGGCCAACCCTGCCGCAGCAATGCGACGCTTCAGTCTTGATGTCGATGGTGTTTTGCGCGCGCTGTGGCGCGATTTTGCAATTCCTCAGGCAAGCCTTATTGCAGTGGGTGGATATGGCCGCGGCATGCTCGCACCGTTTTCGGACGTTGATCTGCTGATCCTAATGCCGGAGGGCTATCGCGAAGCGGCAATCGCTCCGCAGGCTGAAGCGTTGGTGAGTGGCTTTTGGGATATTGGCCTGGATGCCGGACACAGCATTCGCTCGCTCTCTGAATGCATGCAGCACGCGCAAGACGATCTCACGATTGCCACCGCACTGCTGGAGTCACGCTGGATCGCCGGACCAAAACCACCGTTTGCTGCGCTCAGACAGGCTTGGTTTGAGCAGATCAATGTCAAAGAATTCGCGCAGGGAAAACTTCTGGAGATGCAGCAGCGCCACGGCCGACACAATGATTCGCCGTATAGCCTTGAGCCCAACTGCAAAGAAAGCCCTGGCGGTCTACGCGATCTGCAGATTCTGCGATGGATCACCCAGGCCTTTGGGCTCGGACATCGCTGGGAGGATCTGGCCCGAGATGGTCTGATCACCGACCGCGAGGCCGCTGAAGTTCAACGTGCCCAACGGCTGCTGCAGTTGATTCGCGGCCATCTGCATCTCGCAGCCGGCCGTCGCGAGGACCGTCTGGTCTTTGATCTGCAGACCGAGGTCGCTAAGCGTCTTGGACTCTCGGCACGTGGTGGGCGTCGTGCCAGCGAAATGTTGATGCAGCGCTACTACCGCGCTGCCAAAGCAATCTTTCAAATCAGCTCGATGCTACTGGCCAACTTCGAGCCACGGCTCTTTCCTTCTGCGCAGCTGCCAGACGGCCAGCAGCCTCGGCGCATCGATGATGAGTTCGACGAAATCTACGGCCTGCTGGAAGTCCGTGATGAGCAGCGCTTTGATGCCGAACCCAGCGCGATGCTGCGGGCCTTCTTAAGGGTGCAGCAGTATCCACAATTACGTGGCATGTCAGCCCGCACGATGCGGGCGCTATGGAATCATCGCGACCGAATCGATGCCGAGTTTCGTAAAGATCCCCGCCATCGCCAGCTGTTTCTCAGCCTGTTTCAGCAGCCGCGCGGCATTGTGCATGGGCTCAGGCTCATGAATAACCTCGGAATCCTAGGCCGCATGCTGCCCGTCTTTCGAAAGATCGTCGGCCAGATGCAGCATGATCTTTTTCATGTCTACACGGTGGATCAACACATTCTGCAGGTCATTCGTAATCTGCGTCGGCTCACCATGGACGAGCATGCCCATGAGTTCCCGCTCTGCAGCCGGCTGATGGCGGAATTTCAGTGGCCATGGATTTTGTATATCGCGGCCTTGTTTCACGATATCGCCAAAGGCCGCGGCGGAGACCATTCCGCATTGGGCCGGCTCGAGGTACGACGTTTCGCCCGGGACTATGCGATCGATGCGGAGACCACAGCACTTCTGGTGTTCTTGGTGGAGCACCACCTGACCATGTCGCAGGTGGCACAAAAGCAAGATCTTGCCGATCCACAAACCATTGAACAGTTTCACGCCATTGTCCGCACGCCCCGCAGGCTCACCGCGCTTTACCTGCTCACGGTGGCGGATATTCGCGGCACCAGCCCCAAGGCCTGGAGCAACTGGAAGGCCCGGCTTCTCGAAGAACTCTATCGGCGAACACTTGCCGCGATGGAATCTGTGGACGGACGCCGGCGCACTGAAATGCAGCCTCCGCGTGATGCCTACCTGGCCAAGACCGCGGAGGCCGAGCGTCTGCTGCGGCTACACGGAAAAGAGGTCGCGCCCGCACAGGCCTTCTGGAAGACCCTGGAGTTGCAATACTTTTTACGCCATGAGGCCAGCGAGGTTGAATGGCACGCGCGGCTGTTGTCACAGCGGGCCCCATCATCGGCGCCGACCGTGATTGCGCGGCGCGCCCCCGATGAAGTCGGCTTACAGGTGGTGGTCTATCAGCCTGATGAGGCTGATCTATTTGCCCGGATTTGCGCCTACTTTGACGGCCAAAACATCAGCATTCTGGACGCGAAAATTCATACCACCTCCGATGGCTATGCGATGGATACCTTCGTGGTGGAGCCGCAAAACCAAGAAGGCTTTCATCGCGAGATGCTCACCATCATTGAAGCCGGGCTGGCCCGAGTACTGGCCGAACGTGGGCCGCTGCCGGCAGCCAACCAGGGACGGCAGTCACGCCAGTCCCGTTACTTCCCGATTCCGCCGAGAATTGATCTGCAGCCCGACTCGCGGGGCCAGTATCACGTGCTCAATGTGACGGCGGCCGATCGGACTGGCCTGCTATATGCAATCGCCAAGACCCTTGCAAATCATCGGATTCGGCTTCAGACCGCCCGCATCATGACCCACGGAGAGCGGGCCGAGGATGTATTTCTAATTCAGGGCGAATCAATTCGCGAAGAGAAAAAACAAATCGCCCTGGAGGCCGATTTATTAAAGGCGGTCGCCGCCTAGCCATCGCGCAAAGTCGGCACCAATCTCCGGATGCCGCTGGGCCAGCGTGACCGAGGCCTGCATGTAGCCAAGCTTTGCGCCACAATCGAAGCGGCGGCCTTTGAAACGATAGGCCAGCACGGGCTCTTCCTTCAACAAACGTGCAATCGCATCGGTCAGTTGAATCTCTCCGCCTGCGCCTGCGGATTGCTGGCGAATCAAATCAAAGATTCGGGCGGTCAGCAGATAGCGGCCAACAACCGCAAGCCGAGACGGTGCCGCTTCGGGCCGTGGTTTTTCCACAATGCCTGTCATGGCCTCGATGCTGGCGCCACCAGCGCCTTCCGTGCTCACGATGCCGTATTTTGAGGTCTCCTTTAACGGCACCTCTTCAACAGCAATCACGCTGCTGTGATGCCGCTCGAATTGCTCCACCATCTGGCGCATCACCGGCATGCCGCCCTCGCCTGCATCCATTAAGTCATCGGCCAACAAGATGGCAAAGGGCTCATCGCCCACCACTGGCTCGGCACACAAGACCGCGTGGCCAAGGCCAAGGGCTTCAGGCTGGCGGATATAAATGCAGTTGATGCTTCCCGGCGCCACACCCCGCACGACGTCGAGCAGCTGTTGTTTATTTTTAGCCTCCAGCTCGACTTCGAGCTCATAGGCCTTATCGAAATGATCTTCAATGGCACGCTTGGATCGTCCCGTAATGAAAATCATGTCCGTGATGCCCGCAGCCGCGGCCTCCTCGACCGCGTATTGAATGAGGGGTTTGTCCACGACCGGCAGCATCTCTTTTGGGCTGGCCTTGGTGGCCGGCAAAAACCGTGTGCCGAGTCCGGCAACTGGAAAAACTGCCTTGCGGACTTTTCCGGAAAACTTACTCATGTTGCCCCTTGTTGCCGAAATGGCTGAATCAATTCAAGAAACGCGGCCTCATCGATGACCCGCACGCCCAACTCCTGGGCGCGAGCAAGTTTACTTCCCGCCGCCGCTCCCGCAATCACCAATCCAGTTTTCGCCGAGACCGAGCCGCTGGTCTTGCCGCCCAAGGCGGTGATCCAATTGGCGGCCTCATCGCGGGCCATGCTGTCCAAAGTTCCGGTGAGTACCACGGTCATCCCAGCAAACGGCTGGGCAGCGGCAGTACTGATCGCTGGCGCCACTGCAGGCCGATCGTCAAGCCGCTCAAGCCGAATCACGGCAAGCAGCCGATCCACAATCGCGGACTGCTCGGGGTTGCCGAAAAATTCACGAATCGATGCGGCTACCACGGGCCCAACATCGGGAGACTGAAGCAAATCCTCAGGGCTTGCATCTCGGATCGCCTGCAGCGACTTGAAATGCAAGGCAAGATCACGGGCCGTCCGCTCACCGACATGACGAATTCCCAGCCCGAATAAAAGCCTCGCAAGGCTTGCGGACCGCGACGCATCGATTTGCGCAATCAGATTGCTCGCAGATTTCTCGGCCACCCGATCCAGGGCCGCGAGCCGATCAATGGTGAGCCCATACAAATCTGCTATCGAGCTCACTAGATTTTTCTCAACCAGCTGATCGACAATCTTTTCTCCGAGGCCCTCGATATCCATCGCCCGGCGCTGGGCGAAATGCAAAAACGCTTGCTTGCGTTGCGCGCCACAGGTCAGACCGGCAGGACAACGGCTAACTGCCTCCTCGGCCTCACGTACCGCAGGCGTGCCACACGCGGGGCAGGATGTTGGCATCACAAAGGGACGTGCATCCGCTGGCCGCAGAGCCGCGATCGGGCCCAATACCTCCGGAATCACATCACCGGCCCGCCGGACCCAGACGGTATCGCCAATCATGATGCCCTTGCGAATAATCTCATCGGCGTTGTGAAGCGTTGCATTGGTAACGGTCACACCACCAACAAATACGGGCTCAAGTCGGGCAACAGGTGTCAATGCGCCGGTGCGGCCCACCTGAACATCAATGCCCAATAACCGTGTGCTCGCCTCTTCGGCGGGAAACTTGTGCGCAACGGCAAAGCGCGGCGCACGTGAAACATAGCCTGCCTTCGACTGCAGCGCCAACGACTCGAGTTTATAGACCACGCCGTCGATCTCAAAGGGCAACGATGATCGGCGCGAAAGAATCTCAGAATAAAACTTCAGTAGGCCTTCACACGGCAGTGCCGCAGCCCGATCCGTGGCCACCGGCAGGCCCCAGCCGGCCAACGCGTCAAGCCATTCTGAATGTGTGGCGAGCTGCCTTTCTTTGCCTGCAGCCCATCGGACCTCGCCTGTGCCATACGCATAAAAGCTTAAGGGCCGCTCTGCGGTGATCTTTGGGTCGAGCTGGCGCAAACTGCCTGCGGCGGCATTGCGCGGATTCACAAAGACCTTCTCGCCGCGGGCCGCCTGGCGTGCATTGAGCGCATCAAAATCCTCACGCCGCATCAGCACTTCACCGCGTACTTCCAGCACCTGCGGAATGTTCTGTCCAGCCAACACCTTGGGTACATCCTGAATGACACGAATGTTCGGTGTAATGTCCTCGCCGACGGATCCATCACCACGGGTCGCAGCTTCAATCAGCCTGCCCGCCTCGTAACGCAGACTCACAGCAATGCCATCAAATTTAAGCTCGGCACTAAAACGCAACGCCTCTGCTTTTAGGCCAAGGTTTTGTGCCAACCGGATTGCAAACTGCTGAATATCCTCATCGCTAAACGCATTGTTAAGCGACAACATCGGCACGCGATGTCGCACCTCGGAGAACTCTCGTTTTGGCGCAAATCCCACCTGATCCACGGGTGAAGGGCCCGGCGCAAGCTCAGGGTAACATGATTCCAGACCCTCTAACTCACGCACCAGTGCATCGTATTGCGCATCACTGATCACGGGCGCATCCAGCATGTGGTAAGCCTGCTGGTGCCGCAGCACTTCAGCGCGCAGTGCAAGAATCCGGCTACGGATTTCCTGAAGATCGTTGGAGGTCGATGCAGCGCTCGGGGCCAAGGAGGTACCTGCCTAAAAAAATAGCCGCTGCGCCATGGGCGTGCCGGGCGTGATGCCGATTGCCAAGAGACGCTGCTCTTTGTCAGCGACCTGGGCGGCAATGCCTTCAATATTCTGCGCCGAGAGCCGATGGCCCGCCTCGTCAGTGACTTCAGCGTCCAGTACCGAGGCTAATACTTCTGCGGTGGCAATCATTTCGCGAAAGGCTTCGGCGGGCGCTGCGGTACGCGGCACATCGAGCATCAGAATCAGGCTCGCGCCCGACTCGCTGGGGAACACAGAGAATCGCTGCTGATACAGAGATCCCTTTGCGAATCGAGACTCTCCGCGGGATTCCAGACCTGCCGCGCTCGCCGCCGATGCAATCCTTGCGGCTGAAAGGATCTCGGCAGAAGTAACGGCGAGGGTCAGCTGGGCGTCGACCTCTGCGCAACGCTGATCGAGTTGGCGCGCCTGACTCAACACATCCGACATGGAAGGCACAGTCAATCGCGCGCCCGATGTGCCTGCGATTCGGCCGAGTTGCTCCTGCCACTCGGAATACTCCATCGCGTGCAGCGGCCCGCTACGGGTAGCCAACAAGAGGCCAACCTGAAGCGCAAAGACCTCTGGGGTCTGGGGCTGGGCCTGGGCCAGCTCGCCCGGCCGGCTCACCCAGCCAAACGCAAGCGGCTTTGATCCGACATGGCGCCAGCCGCGCAGTTCCTGCTGGAGCTTTGCCACTGAGGCAGGCAGCTGCCACTCCAGAATCGCAATCGCTTCAGAAATTTCGGAAGGCAGTACGCCTTCGATGATCCGCTCTACCGGCGGCGATATCAGCAGCGGCTCTTCAATGGCCGCTGCGGAATGTGTGATGCGTTTTTTTGCCCGGGACCAATCCCGGAAATTGGCCACCAACACCCCCAGCAGCACGATCGTAGCGCCCGCCACAACCGTCCACTGCAGTTCGGTCATGCGGCCTCTTGGGCCATCGCATTCGCTGCATCCAGATCAACCGCCACGATGCGTGATACGCCTTGCTCCTGCATCGTAACGCCCATCAGATGCTGGGCCATCTCCATCGCGATCTTGTTGTGCGTAATAAAGACAAACTGCGTTGAAGCCGACATATGACGCACGAGATTACAGAACCGCTCGGTATTGGGATCGTCCAGCGGCGCATCGACCTCATCCAGCAAGCAAAACGGTGCGGGATTCAGCTGAAAAAGCGCAAAGACCAGTGCAATGGCCGTCAGGGCCTTCTCGCCACCGGAGAGCAGATGAATTGAGGTATTGCGCTTACCGGGTGGCTGGGCCATCACCTGCACGCCGCAATCAAGAATCTCCTCGCCAGTCATCGCGAGCTTGGCCTCGCCGCCGCCGAATAAGCGCGGAAAGAGCTGGCCAAAATTCTGATTTACGGTATCGAATGTCTCCTGCAGCAGCGACCGGGTCTCACGATCGATCTTGCGAATCGCATCCTCCAGGGTCTCGACTGCCGACAGCAAATCGGCTGCCTGAGAATCCAAGAAGGTTTTGCGCTCCCGTGACTGCTCAAGCTCAGAAAGCGCTGCGAGATTGACAGCACCCATGGCCTCGATTTCCTTGGTAAGCCGCTGTACTTCGCTATGCAGACTCGACGGCTTGGGCCAGCGGCCCTCGGGAAATGCAGCGGCAAGCTGCTGGGAAATTTCGCTGACGGCCAGGCCTTGATCCGCCAGCTGCTGATCAATCTGCTCAATGCCAACGCGCGCACCTGAGCTGTCGGCATCCGCCTGGGCCAATGCGGCACGCAAGGGCTCAAGGCTGCGCTCAATCAGCAACCGCTGCTCCTCCAGTGCGCGCAGTTTTTGGCCCAGCTGATCGGCACGCTCACGAATCTCGGCCACCTCAGCTTCACGCGCAACCCGGCTTTCCAGCAGGGGCTGTAAATCACTGGAATCGAGCGCCTGCTGAAGCTCGCCGAGCTCTCGATCCGCCTCAGCGAGGCGATGACGGGCCTGCTCAAGCCGATCAATGGATTCGCGCATGCGCTCTTCGAAGACCCTGCGCTGCTCTTGCGCAAGCCGCTGCGCAAGCAATGCCTCCTGCACAGACTGCTCGGCCTGCGACAGCTGCAGACGGGCCTGATCCACCTCGTGGGCCTGCGACTCCTGCAGGCTCTTTTGCCGATCCAGTTCAGCAGTCTGCGCAACTAAGCGGCTCTCCGCCTCTTCCGTCGACTGTTCACAGTGCGTTCGCTGTGCGCTGAGATCGGCAAGCTCTTGCCGCGACTGCGCGATAGCAGCCAGTAATGCAGCATCCTGCGTGCCGAGCCGTTGAATTTTTTCGTCAAGCTTGACTTCGGCAAGCGCTAACTCGTGGGCCCGGGCCTGGGCACTCTGGGCGCGCTCTCGAAGGCCTGCCAACTCACCGCGCCGCGCGTTGAGATCGGACTCGGCACGCTGCATTACTGAAGTGGCCTCTTCGAGCATCAGCTGCTGGGCTTTAGTCGCCGATTCAAGCTGTTCAATCTTGCTTCTGCGGGCGAGCAGCCCCGCCTGCTCATTTTCCTGTGCATAAAACCGAATCAGGCCACGCTCGACAATATGGCCCTGACGCGTGATCCAACGGTCCTTGCTGCCCGACGCCTGACGCAATGCTGAAGAAAAATCGTCGGCGCATCGATAGCTGGCAAGCCACTCACGCACGACGGCTGGTATCGGACCATCGCCTTGGATGTGCTGCGCAAGGCTATCGGCAGGAATCGTCTGGCCCGATGTCGCCTCACCTGAAAATAGTGTCAGCCGTGCCGGCGGCGCATCGGCGGCGAGCTCCCCGACACCCTCCAAGCCATCGAGTGCGACCGCAGATAGCCGATCGCCAAGCGCAGACTCGACTGCGGTCTGCCAGCCCTCGCGCACACGGATGCTTGACCAAAGACGCGGACGCTCTTGCAGGCCGCGCTTTTTAAGCCACGGCAGCAGCTGGTCTTGCGACTCAAGCTGAGACTGCAGTCCCCGCAAGGCCTCGAGCTGAGCCTGCAGATGGGCCTGCTGATCACGGGCCTTTTGCAATTCTTCCTGGGCCGCCGCGCGGCTGCGCTCAGCAGCCACTACGGACTGCTCCGCAGACTCAAGCTGCGATGCTGCGGCCTGTGACTGCGCGAGGGCCTCCTGGCGCTGGCCAGAAATCAATCCTTTTGCAGTCGGGTCAACACGCTCCAGTGCTGACTGTTCACGATCCTGCTCTTGCACTCGGGCCTCTAGCCGACGGATACGGCCGGAGAGATCGGCCTGCCGATCCGACAACGCCCGCAGCTCGGTCTGCACCACGGCGGCATCGGCCTGTGCCGCGGCAAGTGTCTCATTGCGTGAGTTCAATGCTTGTTCTAGGGGCGCAAGTGTCGCGCGCAGCTGCTCGGCCTCTGCACGCTTTTCTGCAAGCGCAAGCTCGGCCATTGTGGCAGCCTCGGAATCCGTGATGCGCTTGGATTCACCCTCTTTTTGCGCAGCGGTTTCGGCCTCGATGATCTGGGCGGCTGCTTCCTTTGCAAGAATGGTGCGGTCGCGCAGCTCTCTTAAGCGGCGCTGCTCGCCCTCAATGCGGGTGATCTCGGTGTTGACCTCATAGAGACGCTGCTGCGCATCGTGAACCGCATCGCTGGCGGCATGATAATCAGAGCGCGTTTGCTCAAGATTGCGCTCAATGGCGCGCAGCTCAGCTGTCTGAGCATCGATTTGCAATTCTGCCTCTCGCCTTCGCGCTGAGAGCTTCTCCAGGCTCTGCACAAACTCTTCACGCCGTGTCCACCATAGCCAACGTTGTTTTTCGTCACGGCGATCACTGAGTTCGCGATATCGCTGCGCAAGCTCTGCCTGCTGCTCGAGCCGAGTGATCTGGGCATCCAGCTCAAGCCGAATATCTTCGATCCGAGCAAGATTCTCACGGGCATCCGACAGGCGGCCTTCGGTTTCCTTTCGCCGTTCGCGATATTTCGAAACACCCGCCGCCTCTTCCAAAAACACGCGCAGCTCTTCAGGCCGCGACTCAATCACCCTGGAGATCATTCCCTGGCCGATGATGGCGTAGGCCCGCGGCCCGAGGCCGGTGCCCAAAAATAAGTCATAGACATCTCGCCGACGGACGGCCTGATTGTTAATCCAGTAAGTGGACTGGCCATCTCGGGTCAAGATTCGCTTCACTGCGATTTCCGAATACTGGCCCCATGGGCCGGTAATCCGGCCCTCAGTGTTTTCAAAGACAAGCTCGACGCTGGCCCGGCCCGAGGCTTTGCGGCTGCCCGAGCCCGAGAAAATCACATCCTGCATGGACTCGCCACGAAGCTCACTGGCACGCGACTCCCCGAGCACCCAACGCACTGCATCAATCACATTGGATTTTCCGCAGCCATTTGGGCCAACGATGCCGACCAAAACACTGGGAAAGTGGAGTGTGGTGGGGTCGACGAAGGACTTAAAACCAGAAAGCTTCAGATAGGACAGTCGCACGATAAACCCACGGTGAAATAAGGCTGGAGGCAGGGCAGCGGCTATAATATCACCCAGCAGAACCCTGGGTTTTTGCCTAAAAATAGCCCTAAATTCATCTAATTTCGTTGATAAAACACCTAAATTACCTCTTCATCTGGATTTAAAACCCCATGGCCAGCAGCCCCAGCAAAGCCCTCCAGACCTTCCCCAATCCCGAGCCGGGCCGGGACTACCTGGTCCATATTGAGATCCCCGAATTCACCTGCCTCTGTCCGCTCACCGGCCAGCCCGACTTTGCGCACTTCACCGTCGATTACATCGCAGAGAAAAAGAATCTCGAGCTCAAGGCGCTAAAGCTCTACATGTGGTCCTACCGTGATCAGGGAGCCTTTCATGAGGCGGTCACCAACAAGATTCTCACCGATATGGTGAAGGCCGTCGCGCCCCGCTTTATGCGGCTGACGGCCCGCTGGTATGTCCGTGGCGGTATCTTCACCACAGTGGTCGCCGAACACCGCGCTAAGGGCTGGAAGCCCCAGGCTCCAGTGCCGCTGCAAGCCTTCGAGCCACAGTTGCCGACGCGCTAAGCCCTCTTGAAACGATCTCTCGCTAAGAACAATCCAATATGACCTCCGCTCAACAAGAACATCAAAAGCTCTTTTCCGTCATTGATGGCGCATGGGAAAACCGTGCGGCCTTCTCGCCCACCAATGCACCCGCCGAACTTCGGGCTGCAGTCGAAGAAGTGATTGAACAACTCGACCGCGGCAAGCTGCGAGTGGCCGAGAAACTTAATGGCGAATGGATCACCCACCAATGGATCAAAAAGGCAGTGCTGCTTAGCTTCAGGCTACGTGATAACGCGCCGCTGGATTGTGGTGGGTTGCGCTTTTACGATAAGGTCGCCCCGAAGTTCACGAGCTATTCCGAAGCAGACTTCAAAGCAGGAGGCTTTCGGGTCGTGCCGCCGGCGGCAGCCCGCCGCGGCGCCTTCATTGGCAAGAACGTGGTGCTGATGCCCTCTTACGTGAACATTGGCGCCTATGTGGATGAAGGCACCATGGTGGATACCTGGGCCACCGTCGGATCCTGCGCACAGATCGGCAAGAACGTGCATCTTTCAGGCGGCGTTGGCATTGGCGGGGTCTTAGAGCCCGTGCAGGCGAATCCCACAATCATCGGCGATAACTGTTTTATTGGCGCACGCTCAGAAGTTGTCGAGGGCGTAATTGTTGAAGATCATGCGGTCCTCTCGATGGGCGTCTTCATTGGCCAGTCCACTAAGATCTTTGATCGAGAAACCGGCGAGATCACCTACGGCCGGGTGCCCTCGGGCGCAGTCGTTGTGCCGGGCAGCCTGCCCTCTGCTGATGGCCGCTATTCGCTGGCCTGTGCCGTCATCGTTAAACGCGTTGACGCACAGACCCGTGCCAAAACGGGTATCAATGAATTGCTACGTGGCGACTAAATGATCAACCCTGCCGCGCATGCCGAACGCCAGCCGCAGGTGCGGCTCTACGGCATCACCAACTGCGACCAGGTTCGGGCGGCCCGCGCCTGGCTGACACAGCATGACTGCGGCATTGAATTTATTGACTTAAAAAAAACAGGGCTGGATGCTGCCACCCTTGACCGCTGGCTGACCCACCTGCCCTGGGATGCGCTTTTAAATCGTCGTGGCATGACCTGGCGACAGCTCGACCCTGGCCTACGGGCCCAAATCAACGATCAACTCTCGGCCTCAGAGCTGATGCTGGCCCATCCACTTTTGATCAAACGGCCGGTGCTTGAAGTTGGAGAAAAAATGTCGGTTGGATTTTCTGATTCGCTCTACCGAAGTCTGTTTCCCAAGGCCACGAAATGAATGCACCCACCCTCGCGCTCGCCCAGGAGCTCATTCAGCGTGACTCTGTCACGCCGCGCGACAGCGGCTGCTGTGAGTTAATTGCGAATCGTCTCTCCCCGCTTGGCTTTTCAACAGAGTTTCTACGTTTTGGTGAAGTCACGAACCTCTGGGCGGTCCGCGAAGGCGGTGTGCCTGGTCCTACGCTGGTGTTGGCCGGCCACACCGATGTCGTTCCGCCGGGACCGCTTGATCAATGGAAACATGGCCCGTTTTCAGCAAGCATCGATAACGATTTGCTCTACGGCCGGGGCGCATCGGATATGAAGTCCTCGCTTGCGGCGTTTGTCGTGGCCTCGGAGCGCTTTATCAGCGCCTCACCCAGCTTTAGCGGCCGGCTTGCTTATCTCATCACCTCCGACGAGGAAGGCCCGGCCATCGATGGGACTGTGCAGGTGGTGCGCGAGCTGGCACATCGCGGCGAGCTGCTCGATTACTGCATTGTGGGCGAGCCCACCTCGGTGAATTCACTGGGCGACATGATCAAAAATGGCCGCCGCGGCACGCTCTCGGGAGATTTATTGATTCATGGCCGGCAGGGCCATGTGGCATATCCCCATCTCGCTATCAATCCGATTCATGAGTTCGCGCCCGCGCTCGCAGAGTTAGCAGCGATTCGATGGGATGATGGCAATCAATACTTCCCCCCCACCACTTGGCAGGTGTCTAACCTTAACGCAGGCACCGGCGCCAGCAATGTCGTTCCGGGTGTGTTGCGGGCCCAGTTTAATTTCCGTTTTGGAAGCGTGAGTTCCCCAGAAGACCTCCGCAGTCGACTGGAGTCCGTGCTGTCTAAATACGGACTGAAATTCGAACTCAAATGGACCCTGGGCGGTGACCCTTACCTGACCGCTGCCGGCCGACTCTGCGATACCGTCAGTCAGGCCATTCGGCAGGTGATCGGCATTACGCCTGAACTCTCGACCACTGGCGGAACCTCAGATGGACGTTTTATCGCCAAGCACTGCCGCGAGGTAATTGAATTTGGCCCGCCAAACGCGACTATTCATCAGATCAATGAGCGCATTGCAGTCAAGGATCTCGAGCCGCTTACTGAGGTCTACCACCAGGCGATTCGAGGTCTGCTGCAGGCGGCCTGATCGGGCCTGCCTCCATCATGACGCTTGGCGAACTGATTGAGATCGGTGCGCAGCAGATGCATCGGGCCAAGATTGAATTCGGCCAGGGCACACTCAATGCATGGGACGAGGCGCGATGGCTGATCCTGGCAGTCTTAAATTATCCCGTCGACAGTCCAGAAGATATCTCTGCACAGCCGCTATCGGCAGCCCAGATCACACAGGTAGAGTCAGCCCTTCACCGAAGGATTCGAGACCGTGTGCCAACTGCTTACATCACCGGAATGGCTTGGCTAAAAGGCTATGGGTTTACTGTTGATCCACGGGTCATCATTCCCCGGTCGTTTATTGCCGAGTTACTGGTCCACCGCCTGGCGCAGCTCTCACCAACACCAAAGGCCCCATCGCAGATTCTGGATATGTGTACCGGATCAGGGTGTCTGGCGATTATTGCCGCCGACATCTATCCGGAGGCAAAAATCGATGCTGCCGATCTATCAGCTGATGCATTAGCGGTTGCGCACGCCAATGTGAATCGTTACGCGATGGCCGATCGCATTCGGCTCGTGCAGTCTGATGTCTTCTCGGCACTCGGCCCCGACCGCTATGGTCCCTATGACCTCATCATCGCAAACCCGCCCTATGTGCCGGCGACAAAAGGGCCACGCCTGCCAAAAGAATTTAAAGCAGAACCCACGATGGCCCTGATTGCCGAAGATCGGGGCATGGCGATTGTTCGCCGGCTACTGAGTCAGGCGGCCCGCTTCCTGGCGCCGGGGGGCCTGCTGATCGTCGAGATCGGCCACGAACGCCGCAGCACTGAGGCCCTGCTGCGCAAAGAATTTTCAGGCCTGAAGGCCCAATGGATCCGCACCCAGGAACAGTTTGATAATGTGTTCGTGATTCGCAAAGAACAGCTCATTCAACACCCCTGGAGCCCGCCCCAATGATTACTCTGTACACCTGGCCGACGCCAAACGGAAAAAAAGTCCAGATCATGCTGGAAGAGACTGGCCTGAAATATAAGGCCCTGCCGATCAATATCTCGGCCAACGCTCAGTTTGCTCCCGACTTCTTAAAGATCAGCCCGAATAACAAAATCCCAGCCATTGTGGATAGCAAAGGGCCAAAGGGAAAGCCTTATTCGCTATTCGAATCCGGGGCCATCCTGATTTATCTTGCTGGAAAAACAAACACGCTGCTGGGCACCACGGAAACCGACCGCTACGATATTTTGCAATGGCTCATGTTTCAGATGGGAGGCCTTGGGCCCATGCTTGGCCAGGCCCACCACTTCCGGATCTACGCGCCGCAGAAGATTGATTACGCAATTCAACGCTATACCCAAGAGGCCCAGCGGCTTTACGGTGTGATGGACCGACGGCTTGCGCAATGCGAGTATCTTGGCTGCGATGAATACTCAATCGCAGATATTGCCGCCTGGCCATGGATCGCCTCCTATGAGCGGCAAGGCGTCGATATTGCGGCCTACCCCAATGTACGCCGCTGGTTTGAATCGATCGGCAGTCGGCCAGCAGTCATTCGCGGCTGTGCCGTCTTAGCAGACCTTCGAAAATAACATCGGAAATTCAGGGCAACATGCACATCACAATCCACGAAGCGATTCGCGACTTTGATCGTTTCGATGCAGTGATTGATGTACGCAGTCCCGACGAATGGGCGGCCGACCGACTACCGGGCGCCACCAACCTTCCGGTGCTCTCCAATCAGGAGCGGGCCGAGATCGGAAAGCTTTATGCGGAATCTTCTTTCGCAGCCAAAAAGCTCGGTGCTGCGCGGGTGGCGCGCAATATCGCCATTGCACTTGAGACGGCCCTCTTGGATAAGCCACGGCAGTGGCGGCCGCTCATCTACTGCTGGCGCGGGGGCAATCGAAGTCAGGCAATGGCGACGGTCCTGGAGCGCATTGGCTGGAAGCCAGCCCTTTTAACGGGCGGCTACACCGCGTTTCGGCGCTATGTTGTCGAGGATCTAACACTTCAGGCGCATCGCCTGCGCTATCAGATCATTTGCGGCGTCACCGGATCAGGAAAGAGCCTATTTCTGCGTCAGGCGCAGCGCGATGGCCGCCAGGTCCTCGATCTTGAGGCGTTGGCCCACCATCGTGGCTCTCTGCTGGGCTCCGAGCCAACAGGTGCGCAGCCCACACAGAAGGCCTTTGAGACCGCGATCTGGGATCAGCTGCGGCAGTTCAACGCAAACGAACCGGTGCTTGTTGAATCCGAGAGTAAAAAAATTGGAGTCCTGCAGGTGCCTGCCGCACTCATCTCACAAATGCGGGCCTCGGAATGTATCGAGCTGTGTCCCAATCTAGAAGATCGTGTCGCGTATCTCTTGGAAGACTATGCCCATTTCTTTGATCAGCCTGATGTGCTGATGGCGCAGTTAGAGCGGCTTGGCCCCCTGGTGGGGCTTGATCGACTCGCGCAATGGAAAGACAGCATACGCCGCCGCAGCTGGTCCGAGCTTGTGACCTCACTGCTTATCCACCACTATGACCCGACCTACCATCGGTCGATGCGCAAAAATTATTCGGGTTACGCCCAAGCTAAAAAACACGCTGGCCATCCGATGCATCAAACGCTGCAGTCTGCAGTGGCTTGACGCCACCGATTCTTACTGGCGGCTATCGGTCTTCGCGAGTTTTTCGGGGAAGGTTTTCACGCCGATCGCCTGGCGGTGAAAGCTAATCCAGCGCTCCAGCGCGTCCTGCGTGGAGGCCATCTCAAGCCGCTGTAATTCGCGGGCAACCGCCTCTTTCACGGCTGGGCTATCGATTGCCGGAACTGCAGCGGACTCAATGACAACGAGCCAGGCCGCAGAAGTTTTCGCCGATGCCGGCACACTGATTGCGGCAGGCAAGGATTTCACGTCGGCAGCAAAGACTGCTGTAATCGCTTCTGCAGGAAGATCAGCAACGCCGGCAGGCTTTTGGCTATCTGCGCGGCTCAGAGTCTTGGCGGCGGCCAGGCCCGGTAAGGTATTGCCTGGTGTGAGCTCTTTGGCTGCGCTCTGGGCAAGGCCTGTGACACGCTCTGCCGCTTTTTGCTCCTTCAACTGACGCTCAATCTGCCCACGGACACGATCCAGCGGGATTGGGGCGGCAGGCCGGTGGGCGATGACCCGCGCACTGGCCGAAACGCCAGGTGCGATCTCGACCGCTTCGGTATTACGTTTATTCACCAACACGTCTGCTGAAAACAGCGCGTGCAACATTTTTGGATTACCGACAATCCGCTGGAGTTCAGCGGGTCTTGGCTCATCAGGGCCCTGACGACGAACCGACTTAACTGTCTGAATGGGCAGATTAAATTTCCGTGCCGCAGGCTCAAGGCTATCGGACTGCTCGTAGACTAGATTTGAAAATTGCTCGACCTGATCGGCGGAAGCTGGCTTTGAAAAGCCAACCAAAGCGATATCTACTTCTTCTGGAGTCTGAAAATTTTTGGCATTGGCCCGATAAAAGGCTTGAAGTTCTGCATCTGAAATCTGAATGCCTGCGAGGGCCTCGGAAATCGGAAACTTTTTCACACGTACAACACGCGTCTCTAAGCCAGACTGAGTCAGGCGCCGGGCTACCGACCGCGGCACCATCGTTGAGCGGCCAATCGCAGCGGGCACCAATTCCAGGGCAAGGTCAGCGCGCACGCGATGCTCAAAGCCTTCGGCAGTCAAGCCCTGGGCCTTTAACGCCTGCTGATACAGGCCCATATCAAACCGACCGTCTTTCTGCACCGCTGGAATCGCGGCAATGGTTCTTCGCATCTGCTCATCGGAGATCCGGACCCGCAGGGACTCCGCAGCGTGAAGCAGGACTTGCTGGGTGACCAGATCTTCCAGCGTGGAGAGCCGTGAGGCCTGTGTGTCCAATAGGTTCGGGTCGATACGGCCGCCCAACTGGGCGCGGATCTGATCGATCCGCTGCTGGTGGGAGCGCTCCCATTCAAACTTCTGAATCTTCTGTCGGCCCACCGTGGCGACCGTGCCTGCATCCGAGCCGGGCGCGATGAGATCCCAGGCGCCGACCACAACGAATGAGGGAATGATCAGAACAAGAATCAGACCAAGAAAGATTCTCTGGTGCCGACGGACCGATTCAAACATGGCGGGGACTCAAGAGTAAACAACGCGGGCCCGGCATACCCAGCGCCGGGAAAGATGGCGGAGTGGACGGGGCTCGAACCCGCGACCCCCGGCGTGACAGGCCGGTATTCTAACCAACTGAACTACCACTCCTTAAAATC
>JAGWXV010000024.1 GCA_018969705.1 Betaproteobacteria bacterium | reverse complement strand
CGCCGAGCCCTGGGATGCCCAGGCGGTGATGCGCGAGGCCCTGGTGACTTCGGCCATCGAGAGCGCGCAGCTTGCAGAAAAGTGGGGCCAGCCTGGCAATCGCATTACCTTGTCCGCCAAAGTCAGCAGTGTTCAGGACCTGATCACGGTCTATCGGGCGTTATCCGCGCGCTGCGACTATCCGCTGCATCTCGGCCTGACCGAGGCCGGCATGGGCAGCAAAGGCATTGTGGCCTCGACAGCTGCGATTGCGGTCTTACTCCAAGAGGGCATCGGCGACACAATTCGCGTCTCACTCACGCCCGAGCCCAATGGCGATCGGCGGCAAGAAGTCATCGTGGCCCAAGAGATTCTTCAGTCGATGGGCCTGCGGGCATTTGCGCCGATGGTGGTGGCCTGCCCAGGATGCGGCCGTACTACGTCGACATTTTTCCAAGAGCTGGCTGCCAAGATTCAGGGCTATCTGCGCGATCAAATGGTGGACTGGAAAAAAACTTATCCCGGTGTGGAGAACATCACCGTCGCGGTGATGGGCTGCGTGGTGAACGGCCCGGGTGAAAGTAAGCATGCGGATATTGGCATTAGCCTGCCCGGCACGGGGGAGCAGCCGGTGGCACCAGTGTTTATTGATGGTGAGCGCAACGTAACGCTTAAGGGTGAGCGCATTGCGGAAGAGTTCCAGGCGATTGTTGCGGATTATGTAGAGAAACGATTCGGTGGATCGCAGCAGGCCTAAGGCCTCCGCGATGACGAGACCCTATGGCTAAAGAAAAACTCACCGGCGTCAAAGGCATGAACGACCTGCTGCCCGATCAGTCAGGTCTGTGGGAGTGGGCCGAGTCCAGCGTGGCGGAGGTTTTTCGGCAGTATGGCTACCGCGCTATACGCACGCCGATTCTTGAGCCCACCGCGCTTTTCGTGCGCGGTATTGGCGAGGTCACCGATATCGTCGAAAAAGAGATGTACACCTTCACCGATGCATTAAACGGTGAGCAGCTGACATTGCGGCCAGAAAATACCGCTGCTGTTGTGCGCTCGGTGATTGAGCACAATCTACTTTACGATGGCCCGAAGCGTCTCTGGTATGTGGGCCCCATGTTTCGACATGAGCGGCCCCAGCGTGGCCGCTACCGGCAGTTTCATCAGTTCGGGATCGAAGCGCTTGGAATGCCGGGCCCGGATATCGATGCCGAGCAGCTGATCATGATTCATCGCCTCTGGCAGTCTCTGGGCCTAGATGGGGATCGTGCCCCTCGGCTTGAGTTGAATTCCTTGGGCACGCTTGCCGAGCGGCAGGCCCATCGCAAGGCCTTAATTGAACACTTCCAAACGCATGCATCGATTCTTGATGCCGATGCCCAGCGGCGGCTTTTGACCAATCCGCTGCGGATTTTGGACTCAAAAAATCCTGCCATGCAGCCCGTTATTCAGAGCGCGCCGCTTCTGACTGATTTTTTAGGCGATGCATCGCGCACGCATCTGGCTGCAGTGATCAAAATTCTGGAGCAACATGGCGTTGGCTACACCGTGAATTCGCGCCTGGTCCGGGGCCTGGACTACTACAATCTCACGGTGTTTGAGTGGATCACCGATCGGCTTGGAGCACAGGGCACGGTCTGCGGCGGTGGCCGTTATGACAGCCTGATTGAGCAGATGGGGGGCGCGTCTGCCCCAGCCTGTGGTTTTGCGATCGGCGTGGAGCGCTTGATTGCGCTATTGCAAGAGGTTGCCGCGCCTGAACTGCCCTCGGTTTTAGATGTCTATGTCGTACATTGGGGTGAGGCCTCGGTGGGCGCTGCGATGCAGCTTGCGGAGCAGTGTCGCGGACAGGGCCTGCGGGTGCAGATGCACTGTGGCGAGGCAAGCCTGAAGTCGCAGATGAAAAAAGCGGATCAGAGTGGTGCCGAGTGTGCCGTGTTGATGGGCGAAGATGAGCGGGCCCAGGGTGTGGTAACCGTTAAGCCGCTGCGTGCGGAAGGCGGCATGGTCCAGCAGGATCGCGTGCCGATTGGCGATGCTGCAGCAGTAATTAGCGGGTTATTGAAATGCAAGATAAAGAAGGGCAGTTAAGCAATGCGTGAAGATCTTGAGCAGCAAGAACAACTGGATGCAATCAAAGGATTCTGGAGCGATAACAAAAAGTGGATTGTTCCGCTCGTGGCGCTGCTGCTGATTGCTGCAAGTGGCACCAACGGCTGGAATTGGTGGCAAAACCGCCAGGCGGTGAACGCCAGCGAGGCCTTGACGGCGATGGAGAGCGCCTTGGGTGAGCAGAGCCTGGAAAAGGCCCGCGCTGCTTACAAGGCCCTCGCATCGGATTTCCGCTCTTCAACACAGGCCGCACTCGGCGGCCTGCAGATGGCCAAGGCCTTGGCGGTTGCTGGCGAGCTTGCCGAGGCCCGTACCGTCTTGCAGCAGGTGGTGGATCACAGCGCGCCAGAGTTTGCTTGGATGGCAAGAATTCGTTTAGCTGGCGTGATGCTGGATGAAAACAACGCGAAGGCTGCCCTTGATGCATTAGGCGGGAAGCCGCCAAAGGAATTTGCCGCGCTGGTTGAGGATCGCAAGGGCGATGCCCATGCGGCGCTTGGAAACAAAGAAGAGGCCCGCAGCGCATGGAAGGCGGCTGCCGATGGGCTGCCTGCAGCATCGCCTTCGCGTGAATTGATCATGCGCAAGCTGCAGACGCTGGATGCCTTTGGGAGCGCGAAGTCATGAGTTTTAAACAACTGATGGCTGCGATTGCGGGGGCACTGCTGCTGGCTGGCTGTACAGGAACGCCCAAGCCCAAGCCAGCGACACTGAAGGATTTCAAACCATCGCTGAAGGCCTCGGTTGCATGGAAGGTCGATCTCGGTAAGGCCGCAAAATCGGCCGGCGCCGCAGGCCAGTTTGTTCCTGTTGTAAGCGGTGATGCGGTTTATGCGGCATCAGCGGCTGGCACAGTGTCAAAGATTTCGCTTGCCGATGGAAAGCTGATCTGGCGAACACCGATTGGCGCACCGTTGGTCAGCGGCATTGCTGTCGGAAGCGGCAGCGCAGAGGGCGTCACGGCAGTGGTGAATGATCGTGCCGAGTTGGTGATCATTTCTGCTGAGGGAAAAATTGAGCGTCGTATTCCGATGGGCGGTGTCGTATTGGAGGCGCCGGTGATTGCGGGCGCAACTGCGGTGGTTCGGCTTGCCGATAATCGTGTGGCGGGCTTTGATATCGTGAGCGGCAATCGCCGCTGGGTCCTGCAGCGCAATCTTCCGACCTTGGTCTTGCATGGCCAGTCCGGCATGCGGGTACAGGCCCGGCCTGCCGAAGAATCTGCGAGCGCAGTGTTGGGCCCTGCCGATGTGTTGGTGAATATGCCCGGAGGCCGGCTGCTTTGGCTCGATGCCGCCACAGGCGCGATTCGTTGGGAGTCCCAGGTCGCCACGCCACGCGGCAGCAATGAGGTGGAGCGGATTGTTGATCTCTTGGGTATGCCCTCCGTGGAAGGAGCTGATGTCTGTGTGGCGGCTTATCAGACTTCGGTCGCCTGTCTGGGCGCAGAGAGCGGCCGCAGGATTTGGGGTCGAGAGCTCACTGCAATGTCGACGCTGGCCGTCGATGGCCGCTATGTCTTTTTCGCCGATGATCAGTCGCGGCTTCATTCCCTGAATCGAAAAGATGGCCAGACGGCATGGACCATCGATACTTTTCAGCTGCGCGGCCTTCAGCATCCCGTATCCTGGGGCCGGGCTGTTTGGGTTGCCGATAGTTTCGGATTCCTTCATGCGCTTGCACGAGAGGATGGCAAGCAGATTGCTCGACTCTCGTTAGATGGCGGCGCGCCCAGCGGTGCCATTCGGCCCACGCGCGCAGGTCTGCTGATTCAGACCCAGGGTGGCCAGCTGCTTCTGATTCGATCGGAAGGATGAGCGGTGAGCGCCAAGCCCGTGGTCGCGCTGGTTGGGCGGCCCAATGTCGGAAAGTCGACGCTTTTTAATCGCCTCACCCGTTCACGCGATGCGCTGGTTGCTGACCTTCCGGGCTTAACACGCGATCGGCATTACGGCGAAGGCCGGCTCGGCCCCCGGCCTTATCTTGTGGTGGATACCGGTGGCTTTGAGCCCGTCGTGAAAGAGGGCATCACATTTCAGATGGCCAAGCAGACCCGGCAGGCAATTGCGGAGTCCGATGCGGTCGTGTTTGTGGTCGATGGGCGTACGGGTCTCGCACCGCAAGATCTTCAGATTGCTGATCTGCTGCGCAAATCGGGCCGCCCGGTCACGATTGCTGCCAATAAACTCGAGGGCCTGACCAGCGACGGCCGCAATGCAGAGTTCTATGAGCTCGGACTGGGTGATCCAATCGCTATCTCATCGGCCCATGGCGACGGTGTGGGCGGCCTGATGGAATCGGTCTTGGCCGAGCTGCCTGAGGTTCCCGATGAAGATCTCGAGGCTTCAGTGGCCGAGCGCGGCCTGCGGGTGGCAATTGTTGGCCGGCCCAATGTTGGTAAATCCACATTGATCAATGCGCTGGTGGGCGAGGAGCGGGTAATTGCTTTTGATATGCCGGGCACGACGCGTGATGCGATCGTGATTCCCTTTGAGCGTGAGGGCCGGCGTTATCAGCTGATCGACACCGCCGGTCTGCGACGCCGTGGAAAAGTCTTTGAGGCGGTGGAGAAGTTTTCAGTGATCAAAACCCTGCAGGCTATCGCATCGTGCAATGTCGCAGTGCTGATGGTGGATGCGCAGGCCGATGTCTCGGATCAGGATGCGCATATTGCAGGCTTTGTAATGGAGTCAGGCCGGGCCCTGGTAGTCGCCGTTAATAAGTGGGATGGCTTGGATGTGATCGTGCGCGAAGAGGTTAAGCGCGTGATGGCCCGCAAGCTGCAATTTCTGCATTGGGCAAAGTTTCATTTCATCTCGGCCATGAAAGGCGCGGGCATTGATGCGCTGATGCGCTCAGTGGATGCGGCCTATGGGGCCGCAACGCTGAAGCTCTCCACGCCGAAAATTACCCGCGTGCTGCGCGAGGCCGTGGAGGCCCAGCAGCCCCCCCGGCATGGCCGCTTTCGGCCCAAGCTGCGGTATGCCCATCAGGGCGGCCAGAATCCGCCGATCATCATTGTTCACGGCAACGCGCTGGAGCATGTCTCTGATGCGTACAAGCGGTACTTGGAGTCACGCTTTAGAAGAGTCTTTCGGCTGGAGGGAACACCTCTGCGGATTGAGTGGAAAACGTCGACCAACCCCTACAAGCCCGATGCGTGATTCCGTAGGCTGAAATCGGTATAGTTAATGCTCATCCGATGGAGTCCACAACATGTCACAAAACAAAGGGCAGGCGTTACAAGACCCATTTCTAAATCTCCTTCGCAAGGAGCATGTCCCGGTCTCGGTCTATCTGGTCAACGGCATCAAGCTGCAGGGCCATGTGGAATCGTTTGATCAATATGTTTTGCTTTTGCGCAACACGGTCACGCAGATGGTCTATAAGCACGCTATCTCAACAATCGTTCCAGCGCGTGCGGTGAACTTTACCGCCGAGGGTGAATCGAGCTGAGCGATCTCGGTTCCGTCTCAACGTCAAGCGACGTTGATTTTTCGAAACATCCGCGGACTGTGGTGGTGGCCCTGGCGCTTAACGGCGGGCCGCCACCCGACCTGCAGGAGCTCTGCGCACTGGCAGCCTCGGCAGGTGCCCGTGTTGTTGGCCAGGTCACAGGCCGCCGTGATCGGCCTGATCCGGCGCTTTTTGTGGGCTCAGGCAAGGCCGAGGAAATTGGCCGGCTGTGTGCCGAATGCCAGGCCGACTTGGTGGTCTTTGATCACACGCTCTCACCGGGCCAGCAACGAAATCTTGGGCAGGCTTTAAAACGCCGCGTGATCGATCGCGTGGCGCTGATTCTCGATATCTTTGCGCTGCGCGCCCGCAGCCATGAAGGCAAGCTGCAGGTGGAGCTTGCGCAGCTGGATTATTTATCCGCCCGACTGGTGCGTGGCTGGACCCACTTAGAGCGGCAGCGCGGTGGTATTGGATTGCGCGGCCCGGGTGAGACCCAGTTAGAGACAGACCGCCGATTGATTGGCCAGCGTGTGAAACAGCTGCGGCTGCGGCTTTCCGCTGTAGAGCGTCAGCGCAAGAATCGGCTTCGGCAGCGCTCTCGGCAGGGCACATTCTCAGTCTCACTGGTGGGCTATACCAATGCAGGCAAATCCACACTCTTTAATGCGCTAACGCATGCGGGGGTTTATGCAGCCGATCAGCTCTTTGCAACTTTAGATACCACCAGCCGCCGGGTGTTTCTTGCGCCCGGGGAATTTATGGTGCTTTCTGACACGGTGGGATTTATTCGCGATCTGCCCCACAGCCTGATTGAGGCTTTTAAGTCCACACTCACTGAGGCGGCCGAGGCCGATTTGCTGCTGCATGTGATCGATGCGTCTGATCCGGATCGGGACGCCCACCGCCAGGCGGTCGAGCGGGTGTTAAGTGAAGTTGGCGCTGCCGATGTACCTCGTATTGAGGTCATGAATAAAATCGACTGTGCGGGCCTGGCCAGCCGCTCTGAGGCAGGTCCCGATGGCCGGGTTCGCCGGGTCTGGGTGAGTGCGGCATCCGGTGAGGGCTTAGCCGGCCTTCGGGAGGCGGTCCGCTCCCATGTACCGGCTTTCCCTAGTCCGGAAACCTGGCCGGGCACTCTCAGCGATAATGCCGGGTTCTTACAACCTTCTGTTCAATCCCTTCTCTAGATTTCCATGATGCGACGGTTTGGCGGGTCAGTCTTACGGCGTCTTTTCTCCCTGGGGGATCCCCGGTGGGGCCAGTCCGGCTCGGGCCAGTCCGGCTCGGGCAGCCAGCCGGCCTCTAGCCAGGGCTCTGATCAAAAGCCTTCATCCGGTGAGCCAGATCGCGACCCGCCCCGTCAGGATCCACCTGATAACGGCTCCCGAGAGCCGCGCAGGCCCGATAACCGGCCGCGATCCGAAGAGCCGCCTGATCTTGATGAGGTCTGGCGCGATTTCAACCGACGCTTAAGCGGCATGTTTGGCGGCAAGGGCCGCCAGGGCGGTGGCTTTGGCGGAGGGGGTGGCCGAAGCGGCGGTAGTGGCGGAGGATTTAAGGCCCCGACCATGAAAACCGGCCCGGCTTTTGGATTCGTTGCGCTCGGCGGTGTTTTGGTTTGGCTGGCAACCGGTTTTTACATTGTCCAAGAGGGCCAGTCCTCAATCGTGTTGCGTTTCGGTGAATTCAGAACTACAACCAGCGCGGGCTTTAACTGGCGGCTACCGTATCCCTTTGAGTCGCACGAGATCGTGAATTTGTCTCAGATTCGTCAGATCACGGTCGGTGTGCGCGGCGGCGGTGCGGCTTCCCGCGGCCGGGATTCACTGATGCTCACCAAAGATGAAAACATGGTTGATCTGCAGTTTGCTGTGCAGTATCGCATTGGCAATCCAAAAGATTATTTATTCAATAACGTGGCAACCGATGACATCGTGGCCCAGGCCGCTGAGACCGTGATGCGTGAGATTGTCGGCCGCAGCATGAGCGATACTGTGCTCTATGAAAACAAAGAGGGTATTGCGCGAGAGGCCCTAAGTGCAATTCAAGCGATTGCAGATCGTTATGGCTCGGGCCTCTCGATTGTGGATGTCACGATTCAAAATGCGCAGCCGCCCGAGGAAGTCCAGGCGGCCTTCAGCGATGCGATTAAGGCTGGCCAAGATGCCGAGCGGCTGAAAAACGAGGGCCAGGCCTATGCCAACGATGTAATTCCCAGGGCCCGCGGCTCAGCAGAGCGCCTCATTCAAGAGGCGGAGGCCTATCGTGAGCGGGTGATTGCAACTGCCACGGGTGATGCGGATCGCTTTAAAAAGATTGTTGTTGAATACAACAAAGCGCCAGCCGTTACCCGCGAAAGAATGTATCTCGAGGCCATGCAGCAGGTCTTCTCAAATGTCAGCAAAGTCATGGTGGACTCGCGCTCTAACAGTAACCTTTTGTATTTGCCGCTGGATCGCCTGATGCAGCAGTCTGCAGCAGGCGTGATGGGCGCACCGGGCGGGCCAATGCAGTCGCCGCAGTCTTCATCGAATGCGCCGGCATCCCCTGCGGGACAAGATGCGCCTGCCCAGCAGCCGGCCGTGCCCAGCCCTGGGCCTAGCCTGCGTGACCGTTTAAGGGATGCCCGTTGATGAATAAGCTCTTTACTGCAATCAGCGCCCTCATCATCGCGGTGCTTCTCGCTGGCTCCTGCATCTATGTGGTGGATCAGCGTCAGTACGCCATTGTGTTTGCGCTCGGAGAAATCAAAGAGGTCGTGAATAAGCCCGGCCTTTACCTGAAGCTGCCGCCGCCTTTTCAAAATGTAGTCTATGTGGAGAAGCGGATCCTCACCATCGATACTCCGGAGATCGATCGTTTTATTACCAGCGAAAAGCAAAACGTTCTGGTGGATACTTATGTGAAATGGCGCGTCATTGATCCGCGTGAGTATTGGGTGTCAGTCGCAGGCCGGCCTGCTGGCGCTGCGGATCGGATCTCTCGTAGTCTGCGCGATGCCTTAAATAACGAGATTGCCAAGCGTACGGTCAATGAAGTGATTTCGGCTTCGCGTGAGCAGGTCATGAAGGGCATTCGGGAGCGTGTCAATGCAGATGCGCAGCGGCTCGGCGTTGAAGTGGTGGATGTCCGAATCAAGCGGGTGGATCTGGCTGACGAAATTCGCGATTCTGTGTTTCGGCGTATGGAATCCGAACGCAAAGCAATCGCTAACGAGCGCCGATCCTCAGGCGCTGCAGAATCCGAAAAGATTCGCGCCAACGCCGATCGCCAACGCGAGGTACTGCTTGCGCAGGCCTATCGCCGCGCCCAGAGCATCATGGGTGATGGGGATGCCCGTTCAACGGCGCTGTATGCCGCATCGTTTGGACAGAATCCAGAGTTCGCATCGTTTTATCGCAGCCTGCAGGCCTACCGCGAGAGTTTTAAAAGTAAGTCAGATGTCATCGTGGCCGATCCACAGTCGGACTTCTTCCGTTACTTCCGATCATCGGGTGCCCGCGGTCCGGGCCCATCCGGCAGCGCGAACACCAACAAGTAATCGGCAGCACGCCCATGCCCGCCTGGCAACTGCCTGACCAGATTTCGGACATCCTGCCCTTGGAAGCCGCAAGGCTTGAACGCCTGCGCCGCAGGCTTTTGGACCTTTATCGCAGCTACGGCTATGCGCTGGTGCAGCCGCCGATGCTGGAGCATCTTGAGTCACTAATGATTGATCAGGCCCGTGATCTTGATCTGCGCACCTTTAAGGTGGTGGATCAGGCCAGCGGACGCCTGCTTGGCCTGCGGGCCGACATCACCCCGCAGGCCGCGCGGCTTGATGCCCACCAAATTCAGAATAAAGGTGTCACCCGGCTTTGTTATGCCGGATCGGTGCTGCATGCACAGCCCGCAGGCCTGCTGTCATCGCGAGAGCCGGTGCAAATGGGCTGTGAACTTTTTGGCCACGATGGCTTAGAGGCCGATCTCGAGGTCCAGGAGCTCGCGCTTGCATCATTAGATGCGGCGGGAATTCAGAAAGTCAGACTCGATCTCTCGCACCGCGGAATCTTTCTCGCCTTGCGCGATCGGGATTCAGCGCTTGCCGCTTGCGAAAACGAGGTGCTAGCCGCCTTGCAGTCCAAAGATCGTGTGGGGCTTGCCCAGTGGGTGAAAGGCCTATCTGCTGAGTCAGCAAAGGCACTTACTGCATTGATTGATTGTTACGGCCCGGCGGCAGGCGCTGATAACGTGATTGATGCGGCGCGCCGCAGTCTGCCGAAGCTTGCGCCGATTACCGAGGCCTTAGATCGGCTGCAGTCGGTGGCCAACTCCGCCATGTTTACCGAGCATCCGCAGTGTGTGTTGACCGTGGATTTTGCAGATCTGCGGGGCTATCGTTATCACAACGGCGTGATGTTCTCGATTTATTGCGAGGGCCTGCCCAATGCGGTTGTACGCGGTGGCCGCTACGATGGTGCGGGCAAAGTCTTTGGCCGCGCCCGCGCTGCAACTGGGTTTAGCCTCGAGCTTCGTGAGTTGTTGGAGATCACCAATTTCGATACTGAGCCCGTGGATGCTGCAATCGCAGCACCCTGGCAGGATGATGCGGGCCTGCGGCAGGCCATTGCTGCTTTGCGTCGCGAGGGCAGGGCGGTCGTTCGACTTCCTGATGCAGAATTCGGGTCGTGGACGGGTCAACGGCTTGTGTCTGAATCCGGCCGCTGGATCGTCGCTTAAACCAATAACAGGAGTGACGCATGTCGGCAGGAAAAACTGCGGGTCGTACCGCGGGCCAAGGCAAGAATGTGGTCGTCATCGGCACCCAGTGGGGCGATGAAGGCAAGGGCAAGATTGTCGATTGGCTGACCGAGCAGGTCAGTGGTGTGGTCCGATTTCAAGGCGGCCACAATGCAGGCCATACCCTGGTGGTCAATGGCAAGAAAACAATTCTTCGCCTGATTCCCTCCGGCATTTTGCACCCCGGTGTGACCTGCTATATCGGTAACGGCGTCGTGCTCTCGCCTTCTGCACTTCTGGGTGAAATTGATGAACTGCAGTCCAATCAGATTGATGTGGAGTCGCGTCTGAAAATCAGTTTCGCCTGCCCGCTCATCCTGCCTTATCACGTGGCCTTAGATCAGGCCCGCGAGGCGGCCCGCGGTGATGCCAAAATCGGCACCACTGGCCGCGGTATTGGCCCTGCATATGAAGATAAAGTCGCACGCCGTGCGATTCGGCTTTTGGATCTCCGCCAGCCTGATGTGCTGCGCGCCAAACTCACCGAGGCCCTGAGTCTGCATAACTTTGTGCTTGAGCATCACCTGAAGGCCCAGCCGATTGCAGTCGATCAGGTCTACAACGACCTCATGTCGATGGCGCCGCGTTTATTGAAGATGGCCGCTGATGTGCCGCAGTTGCTGTATGAGGCCGCGCAGCGGGCCGAGAATTTATTGTTTGAAGGCGCTCAGGGATCCTTGCTCGATATTGATCACGGTACCTATCCCTATGTCACCAGCAGCAACTGTGTCGCCGGTGCGGCAGGGGCGGGCGCTGGCGTGGGGCCCGCGCAGTTGCACTACGTGCTGGGCATTACCAAGGCCTACGCCACACGTGTTGGCGGTGGTCCCTTTCCGACAGAGCAAGTCAATGAAATCGGCCAGGGTTTGGCAAAGCGTGGCAATGAGTTCGGTTCAGTCACCGGCCGGCCGCGCCGCTGCGGCTGGTTTGATGCCGCGGCCTTACGCCGAGCCATGCAGATCAATGGTGTGACGGGCCTATGCATTACCAAGCTTGATGTGATGGATGGCATGCAAGAGGTCAAACTCTGTGTGGGTTACAACACGCCGCAGGGCCATATTGATGTGCTGCCCTTTGGCGCCGACGCGGTGGCCCAGTGCCAGCCGATCTACGAAACCATGCCGGGCTGGTCGGAGACGACACAGGGCGTGCGCAAGTGGAAAGACCTTCCGGACAACGCCCAGCGTTATTTACAGAGGCTCTCTGAAGTGGTGGGCGCACCGATTGCTATGGTGTCGACGGGGGCTGATCGCGAAGACACAATTCTTCTGGACCACCCTTTTCAATAAATCAACAGCCCAGCGCTGCCGCAAGGCTAGTAAAACTATCTGCGCTGACATCAAAGCCGCTGACATCTGGCATGGCCTTAAGCTGCTGTTTGCCGAACTCGGTTGGCCGGTGAATGTAGGCAGTTTTCAGTCCACATTGCTGTGCGGCCTGAAGGTCATCGGTATGGGCAGCCACCAGCATGATCTCTTGGGGCGCAAGATCAAAGACATCAGCGATCCCAAGATAAGTCTCGGGATCCGGTTTGTAATGACGAAATACTTCAGCAGAAAGAATCAAATCCCAGGGCAGGCCCGCAGCCTTTGCCATATTGGACAGAAGGCCCAGGTTGCCATTCGAGAGTGTGACGATCGTGAAGCGTTGTTTAAGCCGTAGCAGTCCCGGCACGGTGTCAGGCCAGGGCGCAAGGCGATGCCAGATGCGATTGAGATTTTGCCGTGTTGGTTCATCTGAGTGATTCAGCCCGAATTCATCAAGAATACGATCCAGAATCATCCGATGCAGCACATCGATTTTGGTCCAGGCCTTCTGGCCTTTTCGGACTTCAGCCATTGCAGGTTGATAGCCGGCTCTCCAGGCATTGGCGAATGCATCGCCATCGACGGCAAGCTTCATTCGGTCTACTTCCCGCACAATCGAGCCGTGCCAGTCCACGACCGTGCCAAAGACATCAAAAGCGAGTACGCGAGCTGCTGTTGTCATAGGGGAAGCAATTTGTGCAACACTTGCGGAAGTCGACTGCCAATGGGGGAGAGATATGGTGCCCAGAAGAGGACTCGAACCTCCACAGTGTTGCCACCGCTAGGACCTGAACCTAGTGCGTCTACCAATTCCGCCATCTGGGCAAGGCAGGCGCGTACTTTAGCCGGAATCACGTAATTGTCAAACCG
>JAGWXV010000182.1 GCA_018969705.1 Betaproteobacteria bacterium | reverse complement strand
CTGGCGTATGAATCTCTCGCAACACAACACCCTGCGTCTGCCCGCCCGGGCGGACCGCGTGATTCAGGTTGATTCGATCCAGGCACTTCCCGAAATCACCGCAGCCCTCGGTCAGGCCCCGCGGTGCATTCTGGGCGCAGGCAGCAATGTCGTGCTGCATGCACCATTAGCTGCCACTGTTTTACTGGCGCGCATCATGGGCCGCAAGATTACTGAAGATGGCCGCCTGACTGCAGGCGCGGGTGAAGACTGGCACGGGCTGGTGATGTGGAGCCTTGGCCAGGGATTTGCCGGCTTAGAAAACCTGGCTCTGATTCCGGGAACCACGGGCGCAGCCCCGGTACAAAACATTGGCGCCTACGGTGTTGAGCTCAGTGACCGCATCACAGCGGTCAGAGTATGGGACTTTCAAGACAAAAAACTGAAGCACTTCAGCGCCAGCGACTGTGGCTTTTCTTATCGACACAGCATATTCCGAGACCCGGCAATCCAGGGGCCTTGGGATCAGCCCCGCTATCTCATCACAGAAATTGAACTCCAGCTCCGTCCGATGGCCGATGCGCAAGTTGAAATTAACTATGCAGATCTGAAATCAGTGTTTGCGCATCATGCCCAGCCGCCCTCAGCCCAGGAGGTTGCCGATGCGGTCATTGCTATTCGAAGACGAAAGCTTCCCGATCCAAATGACATCGGAAATGTCGGCAGCTTTTTTAAAAACCCCATGGTGAGCCAGCTGCAGGCCAGAAACCTCAGCCTACTGCACCCTGACCTGCCCCAGTATCCGGTCGATGCGTCTCATCATGATCAATGCAAAATTTCGGCAGCCTGGCTGATTGAGCGCTGCGGTTTTAAAGGCGCCCGACGGGGCGATGTCGGCGTGCACGATGGCCATGCGCTGGTGCTGGTCAACCACGGTGGCGGCACGGGCCGCGAAATTTTGGCACTCGCCCACGAAATCCAGCAGGCTGTCGTGGCTAAATTTGGAATTTTTCTTGAGCCTGAGCCTATTTTCTTACCGCAGCACTAGCCCCTGCGGAACATCAGCTTATCCTCGGTCGAGGCCTTGGCATCAAAACGATAGTCCTCAAGCGCGAAGTCTTTAAGTCCTTCAGGCCGATCAATGGCCCCATCGATGACAAAACGGGCCATTAGCCCGCGGGCGCGCTTCGCGTTAAAGCTCACCACCTTGTAGGCGCCTGACTTTTTCTCTTGAAATACGGGCGTTACCACTGGAAAACTTAAGGCCTGCACGGATTTAAAGTATTCATCCGAGGCAAGATTGATCAGCACTTTTTCGCGGTGGCCCTGCAGCTCAGTATTTAAGGCCTTGCCAATTCGGCCACCCCAGAAACTGTATAAATCTTTGCCCTTTGGGTTGGCCAAGGCCGTACCCATTTCCAGGCGATAGGGCTGCATCAGATCCAGCGGCCGCAGCAGCCCATAGAGCCCTGACAGAATTCTTAAGCATTTCTGGGCCCGGCCAAGCTGCGTTTTGTTCATGGTCTTTGCGGAAAGCCCATCGTAGACATCGCCATCAAAAGCAAGCACTGCCTGCTTGGCATTGCCAGATGTGAAAGGCCGCTTCCAGGCGCCAAAGCGGGCGACGTTTAAGGCTGCCAGCTTGTCACTGAGGTCCATCAGCGCAGCGACCTGGCTAAGCCCCATGGGCTTCAGAATCTTGATGAGCTCAGCGGACTGATTCAGAAAATCGCACTGCGAACTCACGGTCGTGGTGGGCGGCGTGTCAAAATCCAGCGTCTTAGCTGGTGAAATCACCATCAACATGCGGACCTCCTGGGAGCAAACGGGTTATGCAAATTACAAGTCGACTCACCCATTTTATTGCAGCCGCAGTCGTGGCCTGCACTCTGGCGGGATGCGGCAGTGCCATCAAATCACCCCAGGTCGAAGTTGCCGAGGTCCGGCTGGCCTCCATCGATCGCGAGGGCGTGCAATTTACAGTGTCATTGCGGGTCACCAACCCCAATCCGATT
>JAGWXV010000181.1 GCA_018969705.1 Betaproteobacteria bacterium | reverse complement strand
CGCATTATCAAACATCAAGGAGCCATCATGATTCAACGCCCTGTTCTGACCGAGGATGATGTCCAGCGCATTGGCGATGCAGCGGTCGTCGAGGCGAAAAAGAATGGCTGGAACGTATCAATCGCGATCTGCGATGAGGGCGGCCATCTGCTGTGGCTAAAGCGCCTTGATGGTGCGCCGGCCATCTCAGCTTATATCGCGCCGCAGAAAGCCAAGACCGCGGCGATGGGCCGCCGCGAATCAAAAATTTATGAAGAAGTGATCAATCAGGGCCGCACATCGTTTCTCTCGGTGCCCGAGTTGCAGGCCATGCTTGAGGGCGGCGTGCCGATCATGGCAGACGGCCATTGCATTGGTGCAGTAGGAGTCTCGGCCGTGAAATCCAGCGAAGACGCACAGATCGCAAAGGCTGGAATCGCAGCGCTTTAAAAGATTACGCCACCATTTTTTCGATTTTGATTTTCCACTCTTTTGGGCCGGTCTCGTGGACCGAGATGCCAGAAGAGTCGACCGCAACGGTCACTGGCATATCTTTGACTTCGAACTCATAGATGGCTTCCATGCCGAGGTCCTCAAAGCCCACCACTCTGGCGGACCGAATGGCTTTGCTTACTAAGTAGGCAGCGCCTCCGACGGCCATCAGATAGGCAGACTTATGGCGGCGGATCGCCTCGATGGCCTCGGGGCCGCGTTCGGCTTTGCCGATCATTGCAATGAGCCCTGTCTTTGCAAGCATCGTTTCGGTGAACTTATCCATTCGGGTTGCGGTGGTTGGCCCAGCGGGACCCACCACCTCGTCGCGCACAGGATCGACGGGGCCAACGTAGTAAATCACGCGGTTGGTGAAATCCACCGGAAGCTTTTCACCCTTGGTCAGCATGTCGCTGATGCGCTTATGCGCGGCATCGCGGCCAGTGAGCATTTTTCCGTTCAGCAGCAGCGTCTGCCCCGGTTTCCAGGAGGCGACCTCTTCGGGTGTGAGCGTGTCTAAGTTAACGCGCTTTGATTTTTCGACATCAGCGGACCACGAGACCTTGGGCCAATCCTCAAGCGCAGGCGGCTGCAGATGTGCAGGGCCCGAGCCATCCAGATGAAAGTGGACATGCCGAGTCGCAGCGCAATTGGGAATCATCGCCACCGGGAGATTCGCAGCGTGGGTCGGATAGTCCAGAATCTTCACATCGACTACCGTGGTCAGACCGCCAAGGCCTTGTGCGCCGATGCCCAGCGCGTTGACTTTGTTGTAAAGCTCGATGCGCAGCTCTTCAATGCGATTACTTGCCCCACGCTTCAGCAGCTCTGGCATATCAACAGGATCCATTAGGGCTTCTTTCGCAAGCAGGGCGGCTTTTTCCGGCGTGCCGCCAATGCCAATGCCCAAAATTCCTGGTGGGCACCAGCCCGCGCCCATGGTGGGCACAGTCTTCACCACCCAGTCCACAATTGAATCACTTGGGTTGAGCATAACTAGCTTGCTTTTGGCTTCTGATCCACCGCCTTTTGCTGCGCAAATCACTTCGATCCCATCACCCGCCACGATGTCGTAGTGAATCACCGCAGGGGTGTTATCTCGAGTATTTTTTCGGCTGCCCGCAGGGTCAGCCAGCACGGAGGCCCGCAGCACATTGTCTTTGTCGCCGTAGGCCCGACGCACCCCTTCATTGACCATCTCGGCCAGGGTCATGGTGGCGCCTTCCCATCGGGTGTTCATGCCAACTTTTAGAAATACGGTGGCAATGCCGGTGTCCTGACAGATTGGCCGTCTGCCTTCGGCACTCATTCGGCTGTTGGTCAAGATTTGCGCGATCGCATCTTTCGCCGCAGGGCTCTGCTCGCGTTCGTAGGCACTGCCGAGGGCCTGTATGTAGTCCAGAGGGTGGTAGTAGCTAATGAATTGAAAGGCATCAGCAATGCTCTGGATAAAGTCGTCTTGTCGGATAGCGGCCATGGCAGAACTCCCTGTTTTGCTGTAGATTTTAGAAGCAGGCGCGCAATC
>JAGWXV010000180.1 GCA_018969705.1 Betaproteobacteria bacterium | reverse complement strand
CACGTTGAGCGCCACAGCGACTGCGGCTGCCCCCTGAACCACCTTAATCAGCTTGATCTGACTGAATTCAGTCAACAGAAAACCGAACGCAATGCCGCTGACGACCATGCCCATTAAGAGCATGGCATACATCATGGCGACCACGCGGGGCCGGGCGGCCTGTGGCGCGATATCGGTTGCCAATGCCAGGCCCGCAGTCTGTGTCGTTTGCAGTCCGATTCCCACCAATAAAATCGCCAGCGCAGTGGCTGCGTGCGCTACCCAGGCGGGCCAGTGGCTATCGCCCGACAGCAGAATCAACGCAAAGGGCATGATGGACAGGCCGCTGAACTGACAGAGCGTGCCCAGCCAGATGTACGGCACGCGGCGCCAGCCGAGCACCGAGCGATGAATATCGGACTTAAATCCCACCAGGGCACGAAAAGGGGCGAACAGCAGTGGCAGCGCGACCATCAACGCCACCAACCAAGCGCCGACGCCAAGCTCAACAATCATCACGCGATTTAATGTGCCGATCAGTAAGGCCATGCACATCCCGACCGAGACCTGAAACAGCGATAACTGAAACAGCCGACGCAGCGGCAGTTCTTGAGTCGCGATATCTGCAAAGGGCAGAAACCGCGGACTCACGCGTGTCCACTTGCGCCAGGATTTCAGAGCCCGCGAAGACATCATGGAATCCTCACCAATTCGAGCGCCTGCGACGCGTAAAAGCCACTAGAAATTTTCTGTGTGCGGCCAATACGAAATGCCGATAACCCAGGCTCATGCTGGATCAGGCCGCAGAGACGCTCGTAGGCCACCGGCTCAATAAAGGGGGCGCGATCACCGCGGGGAAAAAGCTTGCCGATGGACATCATCGCAGCCAGGGCCAGGTTGCGCGGCGGAAAGGTCAGCAAAATAGTGTGCCGTGTGCGGGCAGCAAGACCGGCCAGCACGCGGACCACATCCGCCGGCTGATAGTGGATCAAGGAGTCCATGGCCACCACCACATCAAACTCACCCAATTGATGATCGAGCATATCGCCTGCACGAAAATCAATGCGTTGGGCGGCAGGATGCATGCAGGCCCGCTCACGGGCGAGATTGACCAGCGTTGGCGATAGGTCAATGGCAACCACGTCAGCGCCGCGGCAGGCGGCCTCCATGGAGAGTGCGCCCGTTCCGCAGCCGGCATCAAGAAGTCGCAGGCCGGTGAGTTCTTCTGGCAGCCACGACATAAGTGTTGCCCGCATCCGATCGCGTCCTGCGCGAACTGTTGCTCGCACACCACTCACGGGCGCTGTCGAAGTCAGCCGGGCCCAGGTCTGCGCCGCAGTGCGATCGAAATAATGCTCGACCCGATCGCGCTGTTTGAGATATTGGATGTGGCTTACGTCGTTCATGGCAGTCGATGTGGGCAGCGGATCAATCAAATCCCAACAAATCAAAAATATCCCGGTCTTTCATCGGATCAGCATTCATTGGATCTACGCCATTCCAGAGTTTTTCTGCCAGCCGGAGGTACTCCTCCTGGACACGCTGAAGCTCTGGCGAGTCTTCCATCTCAAAAAGCGTTGATTTTTTTAGACGACTTCTGCGAATCACATCGAGATCAGGAAAATGGGCCATAGTTTTTAAGCCAATCCGATCATTGAACTTATCGATCTGATCGGTTGCCGCGCTGCGATTGGCGATCACACCGCCAAGTCGGACGCGATAATTTTTTGATTTCGCACCGATTGCCTGCACGATGCGATTCATGGCAAAAATAGAATCAAAATCGTTGGCGGTCACAATCAGGGCCCGCTCCGCATGCTGCAGTGGCGCGGCGAAGCCGCCGCAGACCACATCCCCGAGTACATCGAAAATCACCACATCGGTGTCATCCAACAGGTGATGTTCTTTCAAAAGTTTCACCGTCTGGCCGACCACATAGCCACCACAGCCCGTGCCTGCGGGCGGGCCGCCGGCCTCCACACACATGACGCCGTTGTAGCCCGTAAAGACAAAGTCCTCAATGCG
>JAGWXV010000179.1 GCA_018969705.1 Betaproteobacteria bacterium | reverse complement strand
AGCGCGTGATTGGCATCGTCTCTGAGCAGCTTGGCGTCAAGATTGAGGACGTCAAGAAAGAGTCCAAATTTGTCGATGACCTCGGCGCTGACTCCCTGGATACCGTCGAACTCGTGATGGCCCTGGAAGACGCATTTGGTTGCGAGATCCCCGACGAGGAAGCTGAAAAGATTACGACCGTTCAGCAGGCGATCGACTACGTTACGTCCCACCTGAAGAAGTAATCGGATTTTCTGCCGATGAGCGGTCCTTCACCATCGGGTGCCGCGGGTCGGCGCCGCGTTGTCGTTACCGGATTAGGCTGCGTTTCTCCTCTGGGAAACGAGATTGAGTCGTCCTGGTCGGCCCTGGTCGCCGGCAAGTCCGGCATCGCTACCGTCACCAAGTTTGACCACAGCGGCCTTCCCGTCCATTTTGCTGGCGAGGTCAAGGGCTTTTCCATTGAGGACTATCTGCCCGCCAAAGAGGCGCGGCACATGGATACCTTCATCCATTACGGAATCGCTGCTGGCGTTCAGGCGCTGAAAGACTCCGGCATCGAGGTCACCGATGCCAATGCAGAACGCATTGGGGCTTTCGTGGGCTCGGGCATTGGCGGCCTGCCATTAATTGAAGAGACCCATGCGGAGTACACCAATCGCGGTGCACGCCGTATCTCGCCGTTTTTTGTCCCCGGATCCATCATCAACATGATCTCGGGCCACCTCAGCATCCTGCACAACTTGAAGGGCCCCAATGTGGCCGCCGTCACGGCCTGCACGACGGGGCTGCACAGCATCGGGCTGGCGATGCGATTGATCCAATATGGCGATGCAGATGCCATGCTGGCTGGTGGCGCTGAGTCCACAATCTCTCCGCTGGGCATTGGTGGCTTTGCCGCAGCACGCGCGCTGTCGACGCGCAACGATGATCCCGCTGCAGCATCACGGCCGTGGGATAAAGACCGCGACGGATTTGTGCTGGGCGAGGGCGCTGGTGTGTTGATGCTCGAAGAGTACGAGCATGCGCGGGCCCGTGGCGCGAAGATCTACTGTGAGCTTGCGGGGTTTGGAATGTCGGGTGATGCGTTTCATATGACTGCGCCCAACATGGATGGCCCGGCGCGTTGTATGCGCAACGCCCTGAAAGATGCCGCAACGCCCGTGGACCAGGTCGATTATGTGAACGCCCATGGCACCTCGACACCGCTGGGCGATAAGAACGAGTCCGATGCCATCAAGTCAGCCTTAGGCGATGCGGCCCGTCGTGTCGTTGTCGGCTCCACCAAGTCGATGACTGGCCACCTCTTGGGGGGTGCTGGCGGCCTTGAGTCTGTCTTTACCGTGTTGGCCTTACATCATCAGATAAGCCCACCGACAATCAATATCTTTAATCAAGACCCTGAGTGTGATCTTGATTACTGCGCCAATACCGCCCGCGATCTTTCGATTCGGGTTGCCCTGAAAAATAACTTCGGATTTGGCGGCACAAACGGCACGCTCGTCTTTCGCGCAATCTAAGTGCGCGTTACTGCGGGCTGCCCATGAGCGATCAGCGTGAGACCGATGCCGAACTCGTATTGCGGGTTCAGCAGGGCGATAAGCGGGCCTTTGAATTACTGGTTGCGAAGTACCAGCGCCGTGTCGAGCGGCTGATCTCTCGGCTGATCCGAGATCCCGCCGAGGTCGAGGATGTGGCCCAGGAGGCCTTTATCAAGGCCTATCGGGCGCTGCCCCAGTTCAGGGGAGAGAGCGCGTTTTACACCTGGCTTTATCGGATCGCGGTCAATACCGCTAAAAACTTTCTGGTCAGTCAGGGCCGTCGGCCCAGGCCGCTGGCGGATGCACCCGCGGAAGAGGATGGGGAATCTTTTGACGCCGCCGATGTCGTAGAGGACAACAATACTCCGGATGCGGTGCTGCATAGCCGTCAGGTGGCCGAGACTGTGAATGCCGCCATCGAGGCACTGCCTCCGGATCTGCGCACGGCGCTGACGCTGCGGGAGATTGAAGGACTGACCTACGAAGAGATTGCAGAGGC
>JAGWXV010000178.1 GCA_018969705.1 Betaproteobacteria bacterium | reverse complement strand
TTGGATGGCCACGTTTTCTTATCGCGTGAATTGGCCGATAGCGGCCACTATCCAGCGATTGATATTGAGAAATCGATTTCTCGCGTGATGCCCAAGGTCACCACCAAAGAGCATCAAGCCGCAGCCCGTAAATTCAAGATGCTGTATTCACGGTACATGCGGGGCCGCGAGCTTTTATCGATGGGCGCTTATGTCCCGGGCGGTGATGCTGAACTCGATATGGCCGTGCGCATGTGGCCTCAGATTCAGCGTTATTTGCAGCAGGATGCTGAGGAAGCCCACTCGATGGAAAATGCATTGGCCGAGATGATGAAAATTGCCGCCGCGGTAGGCGGCGCGCCCTCTGCAAATTCTGCTGCCAAGCAGGCTGGCTAGGTGGGGCGTCGCTAGATGAGCCGAGCAATCAAGGCGATGGCACGGCTGGCTAAAGTCCGACAGGATATGGCCATGGCCCGGGCAAAAAGAATCGCCAGCGAGTTCGCCAAGACCCGAGATCTGAGTGATCAGGTACTTCAATTCGCCAGGGAGTACGACGACTCTGCCATGCGGGCAGGAGAAAAGGGGATCCCGGTGAGCATGCTCAACGATTCGTTGGCTTTTAGCGCCCGTCTAATTGCTAGCGCAAAGGAGCAAGAGTTAGCGACTGCTTACATGCATCGGCAGCTGCAAGAAGCTAATCGTGCCGCCCTGTCGGCAAAAATGAAGAGCCAGGGCTTAGATCGCGCCCTTGCGCGCCGCAAAAAAGAGGCCGAACAAGAGCAGCAACAGGCGGACTGGCAGGAAATTGAGGACGCTTTCTCGCATCGGCGTTCGCCTTTCTCGGATAGGGACCAGGGCGAGGGGGTCTCTGGCACGAAAGATGCTTAGGTTGGTTCAACTTTCTTTTGAAGAGGTTGAACTGTCATGGCTTCGATGCAGATTGTCGGTGGTGGAAATAACGCCTCCCCTGGTAAGGGAGCGGTACCCGGGGGCTTAGACCCCCTGCTGATGGGCCTATCGCCCGAGGCCGCAGCCTTATCAGACGGTGAAGCAGGCGAATCCGCAGAGAACCCCTTCGTTGCTGAGTTGGCGGCGGCCTTGGCCTCTTTCGAGGCCGAACAGACCATAACGCTTGAACAAAATCTGCTCGATCCAGCCCCTCAAGCGGCTCAATCGATTGATCCCAACCTGGCCGCCCAGGCGCAGGGGCAGACTTTGCCACTGGATCCCGCCTTTCAGAATGCGATTTTGGCAAGTTTTGCCGCATTAAACGGCGCCGTTCAGGCGGATGCCTCGGCCGTCGGCGCTACAGATGCCGCGCTTGCTGCTTCTGCCGGCGCCCTCGATGCAGTCGAGTTGGTAGCGGGAGTAGCTACAGTCCAAAGTGCAGCAGTCCAAAACGGCACCGATGCGGCGGTATTGCAAGCGGGTGACGCAGCTGATGCAGCGCTTGCGGCTGCAGCACAAAGTGCTCATCAAGATTCTCAACAACAGCAATCCGATGCTGACACTCAGCGTTTGCGCGAGCAAGGCCCTGTTACGGCGCAGCGCTCTGCGCAAGATCTACTCGCTCAGGCGGCATCGCAGATCACACAAAAATCGGCCACTCATGAGTCGGCAACACCGACCGCCGAGCAGGCAGCGCAATTGGCACAAGCAAGCAGCGAGGCAAAAAAAGCAGCCGCTGCCAGCGCGAAGGCGGGCGGACAAACCGAAGACGATATCGAGCTCAACGGTAAAAATTCTTCATCTCCATCGATTGCATCCAACACCACTATTCAGGCTGGTCCGTCGCTTGCCCAACAGGGCCAGCAAAAGCATTCCGACTCGGAAGGTCAGTCAGGCCTGGGCAACGCCGATCGTCAACCCGGCCTTGCAGAGCAGGCTGGCGCCACTGAATTGAGCCCGGAGTCCAACTCTCCAGAGCGCACAACCAAGCAGACTGCGATGGCAGGCACCGCGGCAAATGATCTCGGTAATGTCATCCTGACCACCAAATCCAATGCCGATGCGATCGCTGCCTCAGCCGATAGCGCACGGCAA
>JAGWXV010000177.1 GCA_018969705.1 Betaproteobacteria bacterium | reverse complement strand
GCGATGCACTTTTTGTCACTGAACGTGCGGCCGCGATGACCCGCCAGCGGTTTTGGAAAATTATTAAAACCTATGCTGCTGCAGCTGGCATTCAGGGCCCGATTTCCCCGCATAGCCTGCGGCATGCATTTGCAACCCATCTGCTGAATCACGGCGCCGATCTTCGCGTGGTTCAGATGTTGCTGGGCCATGCCGACATCTCGACGACGCAGGTCTATACCCATGTGGCTAACGATCGATTGAAGTCGATCCATGCCAAGCACCATCCGCGGGCCTAGAATCACGGCATGACCATTTACGTCGCCCTTGGGCTTGCCGCCTTGCTCTCTTATTTGTTGGGTTCGATCTCCTTTGCGATTGTGGTGAGCCGGCTTCGTGGCTTGGCAGATCCGCGCAGCTATGGCTCAAATAATCCCGGAGCGACCAATGTCCTGCGAAGCGGCGATAAGCTCGCTGCAGCGCTCACACTTTTTGGTGATGCGGCGAAGGGACTTGTTGCTGTTTTGCTGGCGGCCGCATTTGCGCAGCAGTGGCCAGCCCCGCAGCAGCAGCTTCTTATCATCACGGCGGGTGTCGCAGTTTTTTTCGGCCACCTCTTGCCAGTGTTTTTTCGATTTCAAGGGGGCAAGGGCGTGGCCACCGCCTTTGGCGTGCTGTTGGGCTTTGATCCGACAATGGGCCTGATGGTGGGGCTGATCTGGCTTTTAGTAGCAAAGCTTTCGCGAATTTCATCTTTAGCCGCGCTTTGCGCCGCCGTGGCAGCGCCGCTGCTCACGTTTTGGCGCCATGGCGCAGAGGCGATGCTCTGGGCGGTCATTGTGATTGCGATACTGCTGATTGCGCGACATCAGAGCAATATCATCCAGCTGCTGACCGGTAAAGAAAAAGCCTTTAAGAAGCCTTCGGAGTAAATGCAGACAGCGGCCATCGTGGCTGCACGGTAAATCCAGGGCCCACTGCCACTGGCTTGCCTGAAAGTAGATGCAGTGCCGCCGCCCACGCAATCATGACGCCGTTATCGGTGCATAAATGGGGCGGTGCAAAAAGTACTTCAACCTGATCCGATTTTTGGATTGCATTAAATTGCGCGCGCAGCAGCTGATTGGCGCCAACACCGCCTGCCACCACCATTTGTCGCAGCCCCGTTTCCTGCAGCGCCTTTCGACACTTTGTAGTGAGCACATCGACGATTGCTTCCTGAACGGCCGCCGCCATGTCGGCGCGGGCCTGATCATCAAGCCCATCTGCGGCCTTCAGTTTCTGCACATGGGTTAAGACCGCAGTCTTTAGTCCGGCAAAACTGAAGTCCAAGGTGGGCCGCTTCAGCAATGGACGGGGTAGCTCGAAACGTTTTGAGTCGCCTCGGGCCGACCAGCGCGCGATCTCGGGACCACCGGGATAGCCCAGCCCCAGCAGCTGGGCCGATTTGTCAAAGGCCTCGCCCGCCGCGTCATCGATGGTCTCGCCAAGCATTTGGTACTGGCCGAGGCCATCGACGCGCATGATCTGGGTATGTCCGCCGCTGACCAGCAGGGCAAGAAACGGAAATCGAAGTCCCGATGCGGCCGGGTCGAGTAAAGGAGAGAGCAGATGGCCTTCCAGATGGTGAATGCCGATGGCCGGCCGGCCGATGGCATGGGCTAGACCCTGGCCGAGGCTTGCGCCCACCAGGAGCGCTCCGGCCAGGCCCGGCCCCTCGGTGTAAGCGACCGCATCCAGGTCCCCCCAGGAGAGGCCTGCCTCCTGGATCACTTGCTCAGAGAGCGGGGCAAGCCGCTGAATATGATTTCGCGAGGCCAGCTCGGGCACAACTCCGCCGTAGGCGGCATGCAGGGACACCTGACTGTGCAGGGCCTGGGCCAGGATTTCGGCTTGGCCGCCCAGCCCCGGCGGCAGGTCCGGGCCAGCGGACGCACGAATCAGGGCAACGCCTGTCTCGTCGCAGGAGGTCTCAATGCCCAGGACCAAAAGCTCCTTCTTCACTTGCCAGAATTCCCCGGGTTGGCGATACTTATGGGTTCTTCGGGCGCAAGCCCCTTATTGCCGATTGGATGGA
>JAGWXV010000176.1 GCA_018969705.1 Betaproteobacteria bacterium | reverse complement strand
GCGCTGTGATTGCGTTGCGACGACGCATCGGTGCAGCCCTTCCGGCGCTTGAGGTGCTGGACGATGTCATGTATCGGGCCATTGCAGTGGGCTTTGCATTTTTTACCGTCGCCACCATTCTCGGAGCACTCTGGGCGGCGGAGGCCTGGGGAACGTATTGGCAGTGGGATCCCAAGGAGACCTGGGCACTGATTGTCTGGCTGAATTACGCCGCCTGGCTGCATTTACGCATGATGAAGGGGCTGCGGGGTCAGGTGGCCGCCTATTGGTCCTTGATCGGGTTGCTGATCACTGGGTTTGCATTTCTAGGTGTGAACATGTTCCTCTCTGGACTGCATTCCTATGGTTCGCTCTGATACAAAGCGTTTAATCCGCGGTGACCATCTGTCGGGCCAAATCACGCCTGAGTCGGTGGTCCATCGCCGTCGCGCGATTGTGCTTGCAGGCGCCGCACTCGCTACAGCGGGCCCGGGCCTGGTTCAGGCCTCCACGCCGAAGCCCGCCTCTGCCTACGCACCCCTTGCCGCAAAGCCCAGTCGCTACTCGATTCTTGAGCGGCCCGTACCGTTTGAAGAGGCGTCCACCTACAACAATTTCTATGAATTCGGCCTCGAAAAGGAAGATCCCGCAGAGCGGGCCCCAGGCCGTCTGAAGACTGCGCCTTGGAAGGTGACTGTTGAAGGCCTGGTTGCGCGGCCTCGCGAATTCGATATTGACGAATTAAGAAAGCTTGCGCCGATGGAGGAGCGCATCACGCGCCTGCGCTGTGTCGAGGGCTGGTCAATGGTGATTCCTTGGGTGGGCTATTCGCTGTCAGAGTTGATCAAACGGGTCCAGCCGCTGGGCTCAGCAAAATTTATTGAATTCACAACCCTAGCGGATCCTAAGCAGATGCCCGGCCTTTCGTACCGTGCCCTGCGTTGGCCCTATCGCGAGGGTCTGCGAATGGATGAGGCCCAGCATCCACTGTCACTGTTGACCTTTGGCATGTACGGCGTGATCTTGCCTGAGCAAAATGGTGCACCACTTCGACTTATGGTGCCGTGGAAGTACGGCTTTAAAAGCAGCAAATCGATTGTAAAAATTCGCTTTGTTGAATCTCAGCCATCTACGCTCTGGACACTAACAGCGCCAAAAGAGTATGGCTTTTATGCGAATGTGAATCCGGATGTGGCTCACCCACGCTGGTCACAGGCGACTGAGCGTGTATTAGGAACCGATGCGCTTTTTGCGCCACGCCGAAAAACCGAGTTATTTAATGGCTACACCGATCTGGTTGCTTCGATGTATGCGGGCATGGATCTGAAAACCTTCTATTGATGTCACCACGAACTGCATGGCAGCTGATCTGGCTGCTCTGCGCAATGCCGTTGGCCGATCTTGTATTTCGGATTGCGGGCCAACAGCTGGGGGCCAATCCGCAGGAAGCAATTCTGAGAGCGACGGGCCTATGGAGCCTGACGCTGCTCCTGGTCACGCTCGGTGTAACGCCGGTTCGCCAATGGCTGCGCTGGCCTGAACTGATTCCGTTGCGAAAAATGCTGGGACTGTGGGCGTTCGGTTACGCCTGTATTCATCTGCTTGCATTCTGGGCCTTCGAGCACGATTTTGATCTGGCCGGCGTTGCTGCCGATGCATTCAAGCGGCCATTCGTGACGGTGGGACTGCTGTCATTTGGACTCATGCTGCCGATGGCCTTGACCTCTAATGCCGCCGCAATGAGACGCCTCGGCCGCGGATGGAAACGACTACACCGGGTTATTTATGTAATTGCACTCTTAGCGTGCGTGCATTTTTTTCTGCATCGGGCCGGCAAGAGCAACTTTATTGACCCCGCAATTGCAAGCGCGGTCGTGCTGATCCTTTTGGGATCAAGAATTTATTTTCGAAGATAGTCGGGAATCGATTCGGCCGCGATGAGGTCGGTGAACTCCTCTCGGCGGCGAATCAGGTGGGCCTGGCCCTGCGCATCAATTAATACCTCGGCAGCCCTCGGGCGGCTGTTGTAGTTCGAACTCATGCTCATGCCGTAGGCGCCGGCCGAGAGCACTGCGAGCAGGTCACCCGCTGAAAGCGCAAGCCG
>JAGWXV010000175.1 GCA_018969705.1 Betaproteobacteria bacterium | reverse complement strand
GTCGAGGCCTTCGCCGATGCGCTCGCGCCCACGCTGGGCCGGGGCCAGCGTCTTGAGACACTTGAAAATGCTCGGCCTGAGCTGCGCAATGCCTTAGATCGTGCCTATGCCTTTTTGTCGCTTACGGGCATGCTCGCGAGCCTGACTGCAGCCGCAGCGGTTGCCCTGGCGAGCCAACGTTTTGTGACACGCCATCTACAGACCTGTGCAGTGCTGAAATCACTCGGAGCAACGCAGGCGCGATTAACCCAATGGTGGGCGCTCGAGCTGCTGCTGGTGACCGCCGCCGCGGTCATTGTGGGCATGGGCCTGGGCTGGGCGGTGCAGGCCTGGCTTGCGCAGCTGGCGTCGGCCTATCTCTCGCTACCACTATCGACCATCTCATGGCGGCCATTTGCCCAGGCCTGCGGCGTGGCCATTGCAATGGTGCTGGGCTTTGCGGTGCCGCCCCTGGTGGAGTTAAAGAAAGTGCCTGCCGTGCGTGTGCTGCGTCAGGATATGCCGATCTATTCGGTTTCCGGAAAGCTCTGGGTGGTATTGATGCTCGCGGCAGTCTGGCTGCTGCTTTGGCTGGGCACAGGCAATCTCACACTGTCGCTGGTGACCGCCGTAGGCTTTGCAATTGCAGGCCTGGCGTTTTCCTTGCTGTCGTGGCTTTTGTTTCGCGGGCTGCCGGCCTGGCAATCCACGACATCAGCCTCAACACCATCGCAGCCCGGAATGTTGCGATGGGCCTGGCAGAGCACGCGTCGCAGCCTTCAGCGCCGCGGCGGCGCGCTGGCGCTTCAAATTCAGGGCGTGGCAATGGCATTAACAGCCCTGTTTTTGCTCACCACGGTGCAGGCCGATCTAGTGAAGGCCTGGCGGCTATCAACGCCTTCGGATGCGCCCAACCGATTTGTATTAAATATCCAGACCGAGCAGCGCTTTGAAGTGGCCGATGCCATACGCAAAGCAGGCCTAGGCAATCCCACCGTATCGCCGATGGTGCGCGGCCGTCTGATTGCCATTAATGGCCGACCAATTCAACCCTCTGACTTCACCGATGACCGGGCTCAGCGATTGGTTGATCGGGAATTTAATCTCACCTACTCGAAAACAATTCCTGCCCATAACCGAATCGTTGCCGGGACCGCAATGGATGCGGACCTTAAAGAGGTCTCGGTTGAATCCGGCATTGCGAAAACACTTGGCCTGGCGCTGAACGATCGCATCGTGTTTGAGGTTGCCGGCGAGCCTGTCGAAGTGACAGTGAAAAATCTGCGTGCATTGCGATGGGATTCGATGGAGGTGAATTTCTTTATGATCCTGACGCCGGCTGCCTTAAAGGATGCGCCCCAGAGCTGGATCACTTCGCTGCATGTGCCAGAAGACGCATCCGGCAGGCCGTCTGTGGATCTCACTCGTCAGCTGCTGACCCGTTTTCAAAATCTCACGGTGTTTGATGTCAGTGCGCTGGTACGTCAGCTGCAGCGAATTCTCGATCAAGTCATCTCCGCAGTGCAGATGCTGTTTGGATTTGCGCTTGCCAGTGGCGTGCTGGTCCTGTGGGCAGCGCTGTTATCGACTCGGGATGCACGGCTTCGCGAGGCCGCGGTCTTTCGCGCACTCGGTGCAAGCCGTCGGCAACTCTCAGCAGCGCAGATGATGGAGCTCGCCCTGGTGGGTGCAGTCGCAGGCTTTCTCGCAGCGGCTGCATCACTCGCAATTGGCGCACTGCTGGCCGAGCGGGTCTTTGCCTTGGCCCTTGAGCTGCGTTGGTCGGCCTTGGCCGTTGGCGCAGCGGTCGGTGCCACGATTTCGCTGCTGGCGGGCTGGGTGGCGTTGCGGCCCGTTCTCAAAACGCCGGCCTGGCAGACCCTCAAAGAGGGCACTTAGACCATTTCATAATAAGAAAACTGCATTTCGTAATATAAAAAATTACTTGTGCAGAGCAATATCCCTGCCTTTCATTATCAAAAAAATCATTCCGCATTAAGAAAAGTTGATTTAACTTGTTGATTTTTAGAAAGTTTTTTTCTGAAAATTTTTATCAGAATTTCTTTTGCGAAGCAGCAGGTTTTTCTACTATGGAATGACTTTTTTAACCGGGAGAGTGTCAATGTCG
>JAGWXV010000174.1 GCA_018969705.1 Betaproteobacteria bacterium | reverse complement strand
TCCCGGTGCATCAAGGCGATCTGCGCCGCTGGCCCCCCGAATGAGATCAGTCCGATCTTTAGCCAGACCTTCAGGCTATCGAGTAATGAGATGACTGATGTCGCTTGCAATTTTCTCTACCGCAAGATCATGCGGAATCACCAGCCGAAGCTTTCCCTGCCCATCAAAGACATAGGTAAAAGTGGTGTGGTCAATCGTGTAGGCCTTGGGATCGCGTGCGCTATCCTTGGTATCCACTTTTTTATAAAACACCCGAAAGTCTTTTGTGATTGCCTGCGTCTGATCAAGGCTGCCGCGCAGTCCCACAATGGTGGGATCGAAAGAAGCCAGATATTTTTTTAGCTGCTCGGCCGAATCCCGCTCGGGATCCACAGTAATAAATACCAGCTGCAGTTGGTCAGCATTTTTTCCGAGAAGCTTCTTGACTTCTCCCATCTTGGTGAGGTGGGTCGGACAGGCATCGGGGCAGTACATAAAACCAAAAAAAACTGCTGTGACTTTTCCGGGAAAGCTTGCCGGGGTAGTGGTCTTGCCCTCGAGATCGGGCAGGCTATAGCCCTGGCCCCAGGGCGCACCGCTGACATCCATGGCGTTAAATTTTGTTGGCTTTTGACCGCAGGCCGATAGGCCCAGCATGCCGGCTACAGCCAAAAGCAGGGGCCAGGCGAAGATCGGTTTGAGCCGAGGGCGTCTTTCTGCTGTCATAGGCGGCTATGTTAACCCGCAAGACTGTCGGAATTATTGGCGCTGGATTGGCTGGTGCGTCCTGCGCACGGGCCATGGCGGTCGCAGGATTTTCGCCAACGGTATTTGAGTCTGCGCATCAGCATGCCGCAGGCGCATCCGGAAATCCGATTGGTATTTTGCATAAGCTCTACTCCAAGGATCACAACCTTGCCAGTCAGTGGGTTGAGCACGGCGTTGCGACCACACTGCGTTGGATTTCAGAGCTGGGTCAATTTTCGTCTCGGCCTTTGGCCGGGCAATGTGGTGTTTTGCAGATGGATGCCCAGGCCAATGAACTGATTCTTTGGGATCCGCAAGGCGGGTGGGTTCGGCCGCCAGAGTTTGTTAAAGCCTGCTTATCGCAGGCCAGGGCACTCGGTGCAGAGGTGCATTTTGGAGTGCGGGCCAAATACATCCGAGACGATCAATCCACAGACACTGTAGAACTTACGCTCGAAGGTCAAGAAGGTACGACTTTTAAAAAAATGTTTGATGCGGTGATTGTCTGCGCTGCTGGTGAACTCAGTCGCCTGCTTCCGGATGCCATGCTGAGTCTAAATTCCATTCGCGGAAAAATCAGCAGCTATCGATTGCCGCAGGGCCAATTCTTGCCCTGTGTGGTGTGCGCGGCGGGCTATGTGACCCCATCAATTGACGGCGAGATGGTGGTAGGCGCAAGTTATGAACGCCTCGCGGACGGCGATCTTGCAGCCACAGAGCCCGGCGATGAATTGAGCAACCTGGACCGTCTGCGCATTATTGCCCCGGCATTGGCGCGCGATTGCGAACGCCTTACCCCACAGGACCGCACCAGTCTGCGCTGCGCCACCCTGGATCGGATGCCGCATGTCGGCCGGGTCCTCGATGCGCAGGCCAGGCTCACACCCAATATGTCGCAGATGCATCACATGCCAAGGTCATCCCGGCTATGGGTCCTGGGCGGCCTGGGCTCTCGGGGCTTAAGCTCCGCGCCGCTGGGCGCTGAGATTATTGCCGCGGCCTTAAGCGGTGCGCCGCCGCCTGTAGCGAAGCGGCTTTTACAGGCAGTCGATCCCGTACGGTTTGCCCTGCGCAGACATCAGCGGCGGAAAATCAGCTAGATTAGACGGCCCAACAGTCATCGGAGCGAGCGGGAATGGCAATCTATGGTGCCCAGGCGGAGCAGCCCGGCGATGTGCGCAAGGCGGTGTCTTTGCGTGATCTGAAGGCCAGAAAAGAGCGGGGCGAAAAAATCGTCATGCTCACCTGTTATGACGCAAGTTTCGCTCAGTTACTCGATAGCTGCGGCGTTGATGTGCTGTTAATTGGTGATTCTCTGGGCATGGTGCTGCAGGGCCATGCATCGACGCTACCTGTGACGATGGATCAGGTGGTCTATCACACAGAGTGT
>JAGWXV010000023.1 GCA_018969705.1 Betaproteobacteria bacterium | reverse complement strand
TTCCAATGGCAGCCCTCGGCATGCTCTCTCCTGTCATCGCAGGCAGCGCGATGGCACTGAGTTCGGCGGCCGTGATTAGCAATGCAGTCCGGCTGCTGCGATGGAAAAAACCGGCTTTTAGTTCTTGATCTGGGATGGGAGTTGTAGATGACTGAATTTAAGATCGATGGAATGACCTGTGGCGGCTGCGAGCAATCCGTGAAAAAAATAATTCTCGGCGTTGATGGTGTCGATCAGGCCGATGTGACCCGGGCCGAGGGCGGCGCCCGGGTCATCTGGCGGCCCACGCTTTCTATCGATCAGCGTGAGGCAGCAGTCCGCCAGATTTGCGATTCAGTGAGTGCTGCCGGATTTGACTGCGCGATTCGCTAACGAATCGGTGTCACTACCGCACCAGTCTCAGCCGCCGGCGCCGCTGCGCTGGGCGCCGCGGGCGCTGACGGCGAGGCTGAGAGTGGCCGTGCCGAAGGCGGCGGAGCAGAAACGGGTGCCGTATTTCCAGCACCGCCGGTCTGCAGCTGAATTCTTGCCAGCTCCTCCTCGGAAATGACTTCGAACGCACGAATTACCCGGCGGACACCGGTCACACGCGAGGCAGTATCAGTCGCCCGCCTTGCCTCGCGTTCTGTCACAACCCCCATCAGGTAGACAGTGCTGGCATCGGTATAGACCTTAATTACATTTGCCTGAACATCTTTTGCCTCAAGTAATGAGGCCTTCACGCGAGCGGTGAGCAATGTGTCCACACCAAAGGCGCGCACCGAGGGTGCAGGCCCGATAGCCACCTCATTGATCACCGATCGGACATTATCAATAGACTGCACAAGCTTTGCAGCCTCAGTGCGGGCCTGCTCATTCGGAACATAACCTGTCAACAAAGCAATACGATTAAAGCTCGTGACTGTTAAAGAAATCTGCTCGGATTTAAATTGCTCACGAAACCGATTAAATGCTTTGAGTTCAATGGCCTGGTCTTCGGCCTGGGCGCCGGTCGTGCGACGATCCGAAATCGATAAGGCGCCCGCCACCATGCCCGTTGCAACCACCGGAAAGCAGCCCGTTAAGAGCATCGTGCTCGATCCCAGGGCTGCGGCTATAAAGGCAGTCCGGACAATGATTGAAGCAGGAAGTTTTAGGCCCATACGATCTCCTCAGAACATCGGCATCGATTATAGGGGGCCCGAAACTCCAAAGGCATCCTTAATCCATCCAACCGTCGCGCCATCAAGGGTAACCACATCAAAACGGCTAGCTGGCTCGGCGGCACGAAACTGCTGCCGCATCCAGCAGGCGGCGGCACGAATCAATCGCTGCTGTTTGGCCGCTGTAATCGATGATGCTGCGCCCCCGTAGCGCGAGGGGCTCCGAAATCGAACCTCAACAAACACGATCGTCTCGTGGTCCTGCATGACGAGATCGAGCTCACCAACACGAAACCTTACATTGCGGGCCAAAAGTTTTAATCCGCCCTCCTGCAGCAGATCGAGGGCCCGCTCTTCGGCCACCCGGCCACGACGTTGCCGCTCGCCAGACGGCAATTGTGGGCGAGAATGCAGGGATGCAGCGATCTTCATTTCCGCCAGGATTGTATGTAGCGGCTACGCCAATCGGCCATCTGTCGGATATCTCAGAGCGGGTCCGCCAGGCCCTCGCGGAGTGCGACCTGCTGTATGCCGAAGACACCCGTCGGGCCCAGGCGCTGCTGACGGCCCTGGGACTGCATCGGCCAAAATCAAGTATTCGCGCACTGCATGGTCACAATGAAAAGGCCGCGCTGCACGCAGCGCTCCGGGCACTGGGTGCCGAGAAATCAATTATCTTGATCTCTGATGCTGGAACACCGGCCGTCTCTGATCCCGGCAGCTTTCTCGTTCGGGCTGCATGGGAATCGGGCCTGCGCGTTGTTGCACTGCCCGGCCCAAGCGCAGTCATCAGCGCTTTAAGCATTTCTGGTTTTGTCCGCTGGCCGATGAGCTTCTGGGGGTTCGCGCCGACCAAGGCAGGCGCCCGCCGCAGCTGGCTATCGCAGATCCTCGAAGCACGTGGAATTGCAGTGATATTCGAGGCCCCCCACCGGGCAGCGGCTTGTCTTGCCGATTGCGCAGCCGTCTTCGGGCCTGAGACCCAGATGCTACATGCCCGCGAGATGACCAAACAGTTTGAGACCCTGTTGCGCGGAACAATTACTGAGGTGGCAGCAGAGCTCGAAATGCTGCAGCAACAAGATCCCAGCGCATCGAAAGGCGAGTTGGTATGGGTTTTTGATTTGGGTGATCGGCCGCTTAAAAACCTAGGCGAAGCGCCAATCGATGAATGGGCAAAAATACTTTGTGCCGAGATGACACCTGCCCGGGCCGCCAAGTGCTTGATGAAGCTCGCCCATATCTCGCGCGAGGCGGCATATCAGGCCGTGCTTGACGCACAAAAAACTTAACGCTTGATCTTGCGCTCCTGGGCAATCAGGAAATCAACAATTTGCAGCGCACGCGTATGGCTACCACCGACCATTGCGGGCGACGTGACATATCGGCCATTAATGCCGAAGGTCGGCACCCCCTCGACGCGATAGCCAGCGACCAGGGCATTGGCACGCTTTTGTTGGGTCTGCACGCCGAACGAATTCCATGCGGCCTCAAACTTCGGCAGATCCAGCCCCTGACGCTTTGCCCAATCAAGGACTTCAGGCAGGCCCGTTAAAGGATTATTCCGCTGATGAATCTCTTCAAAGACTTTCGCCGTGAGGGCCTCGGCACGGCCAAGAGCCTCCAGGGTGTAGAAAATCTTTTGATGGGTATCTCCACGAAATGCGACATGGATCCGTTTAAAGGCCACGTCCGGACCAAGGGCGGGTTTCCAGCGGGCCAGATGCGGCTCCAAGTGGTAACAGTGCGGACATGCGTACCAAAAAAATTCAAGGACTTCGATTTTTCCTGGGCTTGATGTCGGCACCGCCTCGCGCAAGACCCGATAGTCAATGCCTTCGTCGGGGGCTGCAGCCTGAGCAAATGCCCGCGGCAGGCCTGCGGCAGCGTAGGCGGAGGCAAATGCAGCTGCCTGAGTAAATGTTCTTCGATTCATCGTCTTTTTTCCTAACGCATATTGACGCGGATCACAGTAGAGTCGATCCCGTTTTCCTGCACCCGCACCCTCGCTTTATTCAGATCCTCAAGCGAACCATAAGGACCAAGCCGTACCCGATGCAGGGTCTGGCCGTCTCTTTCGGTGTTGCTCACACGGGCCTCAAATCCAAGAATTGCCATCCGTGCCCGCATCTGCTCAGCGTCTTCGATTGCCCGAAAGGCGCCCACCTGAATCAAATAAGCCAAGCCCGTGGGCGAGACTGCTTTTGTTTCAATGCCCGCCTCAGCGGCCGATTCCACTTCGCCGGAGTCTTTCGCATTCAGACCCTTATTCGGGTCAATCGGTTCCTCAGACTCGGCACGCTGGGCGGCGGCCTTCGCCTTATCGGCACCGCGAGTGCCCACACGATCCACAAACGGCAGTGGTGACTGGGTGATGTAAAGCGCAATCAGCGCAGCCGCAACCAGGCCGGTTGCCAGGCCGGTCATAAACGGGCTGAGGCGAAATCCGCTTTGCTTGGGCTGACGTAATCTTGAATTCGGGACTGCACTTGGACGCATGGAAAAAGACTCTACCACTACATCCTAGTGGGTGCCGACACGCCGAGAAGGCCCAATCCAAGCCGCAGTACTTGCCCAGTCGCCGCCACCAACAAGAGCCTGGCCTCGCGCAACGCCGGATCGTCAACCAGCACCCGTTCGCTATTGTAAAAGCCGTGAAAATCTCCAGCCAGGTCACGCAGATAAAACGCCATCAAGTGTGGGGAGAGCTCCTGAGCACAGTAACGAATCACGTCAGGAAATTCCGACAATCGATTCAGTAGGCCCTGCTCTTTCGGTGCATGAAGCCGGCCTAAAATTTCTTGGGCCGGATCGCCGGCCCGCTGAACAATGCTACTGAACACCCGATCGACATCAGTCTCGGCCTGCTGAAGCACACTGCAGCATCGGGCGTGCGCATACTGGATGTAGTAGACCGGATTGTCTTCGGAGCGCGAAAGCGCAAGATCAACGTCGAAAACGAATTCGCTATCCGCTTTTCTCGAGACCAGAAAAAATCGTACCGCATCTCGTCCGCGCTGCTCATCGACTGCGATTGGCTGATCAAGTGGGTTATCAATTTCACCGGACCATGTAATTAAATCCCGCAACGTCACATAACTGCCGGCGCGTTTTGAGATCTTGACCTCCTGGCCGCCGCGCATCACGGTCACCATCTTGTGCAACACATAATCCGGAAAGCCCTGAGCAATGCCCATTCCCAGGGCCTGCAATCCAGCTCGCACGCGAGCAATAGTGCCGTGGTGATCGGAGCCCTGAATATTGATTGCGCGAGAAAAACCCCGCTCCCACTTGGTGACGTGATAAGCAACATCGGGAACAAAGTAGGTATAGCTTCCATCGGATTTGCGCATCACCCGATCTTTGTCATCGCCAAACGATGTCGATCGCAGCCAGAGGGCGCCCTCGTGGGTATAGGTATGGCCGCTGGCGACCAAGGCAGACACTGCCGCATCCACGCGGCCGTCGGCATACAGCGATGACTCCAGGTAGTAACGATCAAAGGCAACACCAAAGGCCCGCAGATCCAAGTCCTGCTCATGCCGAAGATAGGTCACTGCAAATCGGCGGATCGCATCGAGCTGCTCGAGATCACCCGACGAGGTGACAGGCGCGCCATCAAAAGCTGAGACGGTCTTTTTCTGGCAATAGGCCTGCGCAATCTCATCGATGTAAGCGCCGCGATAGCCATCTGCAGGAAAGGCCGGATCATCATGGGCGATGCCGCGTGCACGTGCCTGAACCGAAATGGCCAGATTATGAATTTGGGCGCCCGCATCGTTGTAATAGAACTCGCGCGAGACCCGGCAGCCGCTGGCGGTCAGCATGCAGGCCAGCGAATCCCCGAGTGCAGCCTGCCGGCCGTGGCCCACATGCAAAGGGCCCGTCGGATTGGCCGACACGAACTCGATTAAGACATGGGCCGCATCCGCACCCACTGGCGTAAAGCCAAAAGACTGGGGATTACGGGCGATCTCAGTCAGCACTGAGGCCCGGGCGGCAGGCCGCAGTCGCAGATTGATAAAACCAGGGCCCGCAACAGAAATTTCTTCGCAGACCGCCTGCATCTGACGGTCGGCCCGCAGGCTGTCTGCGATTGTCTGGCCGATCTTCGCCGGCGGCATGGCCAACGGTTTGGCAAGACGCAGGGCAATATTGCTTGCGATATCACCGTGTTCGGCCTGGCGGGGCTTATCAAGGCTCTCTTCAACCATGGCCTGATCAAACTCAAGCGGCCGGCCAAGGCTAGTCGCGAGCTGATGAAGGCTTTCGAGCAGAGCGGCTGCGAGTTGTTCGCGTTGAGACTTGAGCATTCAGATTAAAGGTGGCGCGTCTGGCAGGAATCGAACCTGCGACCCTTGCCTTCGGAGGGCAATACTCTATCCACTGAGCTACAGACGCTAAGACTGGGCCCTGAATTCAGGGAAACTTCGCTAACTCAGGCCAACAAAGCTTTCGATTCTACCTGCTGAAGGGTTTTTGTTGCACTGCAGTATGATTGGGACGAAGATAAGGCTGAGGCTTGTTCTTCCAACGTCGTCCTGAAAAAGAAAAATCGCGACACACTCTGATCGATACCTCACCGCTGCCCAACCCCACTCATCAGGCTTCACGTGACCGCCATCAATCATCCCGAAAAAAAATTTGATCCCGATCATCAGCTCAGGCTGCTTATTCGGTTAGGGTCCCACCTAACACCAATTCGCTGCGGTGTCGTGCACCCCTGCGAACCGGGAGCATTACAAGGCGCAATTCAGTCCGCGGCCCAGGCCCTCATCGAGCCCATTCTGATTGGTCCGAAAGCACGCATTCTTGCGACCGCCCAAGAATCTGGCCTCGACATTGGTGGCTTGGAGATCATTGATACGCCACACAGCCATGCTGCCGCCGAACGCGCGGCAGAGATGGCAGCGGACGCGTCACTCGAGGCCTTAATGAAAGGCAGCCTGCACACTGATGAATTTATGGCGGCGGTTGTAGCCCAGCCCAGACTAAGAACCAAGAGAAGGATCTCGCATGTCTGGCGATTCGAGGTGCCTGCCTACCACAAGCCTCTTCTTATCTCCGATGGTGCAATCAATATCGCACCGGATTTGATGGAGAAGATGGATATTGTTCAAAACGCCATCAATCTGGCCCACATCCTCGGCAATCCAATGCCGCGTGTGGCCATTCTGTCTGCAGTAGAAACTGTCAACCCAAAACTCACTTCCACGCTGGATGCAGCCGCGCTGTGCAAAATGGCGGATCGGAGACAAATCACCGGCGGTCTTTTGGATGGGCCACTTGCATTTGATAATGCAATTTCTCTAAAAGCCGCACAGATTAAAGACATCGAATCCGCAGTCGCCGGCCAGGCGGATATCCTTATCGCGCCAGATCTCGAATCCGCCAACATGCTCGGCAAACAGCTTGAATATCTCGCTGGCGCCTGTATCAGCGGGGTCGTGCTCGGCGCCCGCATTCCGCTTGCGCTCACCAGTCGGGCCGATAACGCAAACTCCCGAATCGGAAGCGCGCTGCTTGCCAAACTCGTGGCCCACCACTACCGGACCCATAAGCCTTAGTTAGGTCAACCGTGTCGCGCCACCAGCAAAAAAACCGGGCGATCCTGGCGGTCAATATCGGCTCGTCGTCGCTGAAGTTCTCGCTTTATCCAATCAGCCCTGACGCAACAGATTCTTCAATCGGCCGCGCTGCATTTTCAGGCAGTGTCCAGGGCCTCGAGCCTAGCGGCACAATAGTTCTCGAGCACTCTGGCCAGACAGACCAAGAGCGGCCTGCGGCAGTCATGCAAGAGCCTAATGAAGATGGTCTTCAGGCTGCGCTGCGCATCCTGAAGGGCTTAATCGAAAATCATGATCACGGCATGGCGATTGCTGCCGTGGCCCATCGTGTTGTCCATGGGGGCGACCACTTCTCAGAGGCGGTGGTGGTGACCACCGAAATTCTGAAGTCGCTGCACGCACTCGACCCCTTGGCGCCGCTGCACCAGCCCCACAATCTGCGCGGCATTCAAGCGTTTGCCCAATACTTCCCCGGTGTGCCACAAGTCGCCTGCTTTGATACCGCCTTTCACGCAGACATTGCCCCAATCGAAAGAACTTTTCCGCTCACCCAGGCGCTCTACGCTCAAGGCGTCAAGCGTTATGGATTTCATGGGCTCTCGTATCACTACATCTCTACTCGGCTGATGCGACAAAGTCCAACGGCGGGCAAACGGCTGCTAATGGCCCATCTTGGAAATGGATCGAGTCTGTGTGCCTGTATCGGGGGAAAGAGTTTTTCAACCACGATGGGATTTTCTGCAATCGGTGGCCTCATGATGGGCACGCGCTGTGGCGATCTTGATCCTGGCGTAGTGCTCTATCTGGTGCAGCAGGGAATGAAGGCCCAGGATTTGGAAAACCTGTTTTATCGTGAGTCTGGATTAAAGGGCCTTTCAGGCCTGTCGGCCGACATGCGAACACTGCGGCAAAGTAGCGATGCGCGGGCAGCATTTGCGATTCAGGTGTATACCCACCGCGTGATTCGTGAAGCGGGCGGTTTAATTGCCGCCATGGGTGGCGTCGATGCAATCGCTTTTGCAGGCGGCATTGGTGAAAACGACAGGGTTCTTAGGCATGAACTCTGCAGCGGGCTCGAGTTTTTGGGAATTGAGTTAGACGCCGCCGCTAATCAGGCAGCCTCGAATCAGCAAATCACGCCGATTCATCGGCCAACCAGTAAAGTTGAAGTCTGGGTGGTGCCCACCGATGAAGGCATCATCGCTGCTGAAGAAGCGCTAGCGCTACTCTAGCCAGCATGTCGCTGATTGTCTTATCGGATAGCTGTCTTGCCTTTGGCCATGTGGACCTGCTCTCGCATGCCGACTTCTCCTTAGCCGAGGGTGAGCGAATTGGCCTGATCGGCCGCAATGGCACTGGGAAGTCCTCGCTTTTAAAAATTCTTGCGGGAGCACAGAAGGCAGATTCCGGCACGCTGCAGCTGCGCCAAGGCCTACGCATTGCGGCAGTGGCACAAGAGCCCCTGCTGGATTCCAGCAACACTATCTTTGATCAGGTGGCAATTGGACTCACCGAGGCCGCGGCACTGCGACAAGCGTTTGAGCAGCTTGATCATGGGCATGACGCAGAACGCTTTGACGCGATTTCTGCACGGTTGGACGCCATCGGTGGCTGGACATGGGAGCAGCGGGTAGATGAAGTCCTGCAGCGCCTGCGGCTTGATCCCAAGGCGATGATTGCCAGTCTCTCTGGTGGAAACAAAAAACGCGTGGCACTGGCCCAGGCCCTGGTCGCCATGCCTGATGTGCTACTTCTGGATGAGCCCACCAACCATCTAGATATCGATTCGATCCTCTGGCTCGAACAGCTGCTATTGGCATTTCAGGGTGCCGTGGTGTTTGTGACTCATGACCGGGAATTTCTGAATAACGTCTGCACTGCGATTGCAGAACTTGATCGTGGTGAGCTGAAGCGCTATCCGGGAAATTTTTCTAGCTATCAGGTGCAGAAAGAAGAGGAGCTTGCCGCTCAGGCCAAAGCCTTTGCGCGGGCCGATAAGCTGCTGGCCCAAGAAGAGGTCTGGATTCGCAAAGGGGTGGAGGCCCGCCGTACCCGCAGCGTGGGCCGTATTGCCCGCCTGGAAAAATTGCGTTTGGAGCGTGCGCAGCGCCGCGAGGTGATGGGCAATATCAATCTGAGTATCGCCAGTGGTGAGCGCAGCGGCAAGGTCGTGGCCGAACTTATTGATGTCTGCAAATCGTTTGATCGGCCGGTGATTCGCAATTTTTCCGCAACGATTCTTCGCGGGGAAAAGATTGGATTGATTGGCCCCAATGGCGCGGGTAAGACCACGCTCTTGAAAACAATTCTGGGTGTGCTGCCACCCGATAGCGGCACGGTGAAGCTGGGCACCAAGCTTGAGATTGCCTATTTTGATCAGATGCGCGAGGCCTTAGATTTAGATGCCACGCTGGAAGACTTTATTAGCCCCGGAGCCGAGTGGGTCGAGATCAGCGGAGAGCGCAAGCATGTCAAGAGCTATCTAGGGGATTTTCTGTTTGCCCCAGAGCGTGCCCGATCGCCAATCGGAAGTCTTTCCGGCGGTGAGCGTAATCGGCTGTTGCTGGCACGTTTGTTTACGCGGCCAGCCAATGTGTTGGTGCTAGATGAGCCCACCAATGATCTGGATGTTGAAACTCTGGATTTATTGGAAGAACTGCTACAGAACTATTTGGGCACTGTATTTTTGGTGAGCCATGATCGGGCCTTCCTAGATCAGGTGGTGACCAGCACGATTGCCTACGAAGGCCATGCGACGTGGCGGCAATATGTGGGCGGCTATGACGATTGGGTGCGGCAGCGTCCCACCGGCTTAACGCAGGAGTCTGGCGCACTAAAAAAGGCGGTTGTGCCCGCAGCGAGGCAGGCTCCGGCAAATGCCCCGCCCGCCAAGGCACTCAAACTCAACTCAAAGGAAAAACAAGAGCTCGCTTCCATTCCCGATCAGATCACAGCGCTTGAAAAGGAGCAGGCTGAAATTAGTGTGCAGCTCGCGGACCCCGAGACCTATAAAACCGATGGGTCCAGGGTAGCCCGGCTTCGGGCCCGATTTGCCGAAATTGATTCGCTTAACGAAAAGCTATTGATGCGCTGGGAAGAGCTACTAGCAAGGCAGCCCTAGCGTCCTTTTTTTGTCTAAACTTCCACCGGATCGACATCCAGATGGCAGTCCAGCTCCCGATGCTGCGCCATCCATTGCTCCGCAACCGCCAGCAGTTGATGCAGCGCTGGCCGTGATCCCGATTCCAAAATGATTTGGCCGCGCCATTTGCCAGCCTGCATTTCCGGATAGCGGGCTACTGGCCCATACACCGTGACTGGCCAAGAATGTTGCGCAGCAAATTGCTGCAGTTCATCGCGCAGGCTGTGCAGCAATTTCCTGGTTTTTGTTTCAACGCGATAGGCCGCACGCACGGCAGCCATGTAAGAAAACGGTGGCAGGCCGGCTGCCCTGCGATCTGCGAGCTCAGCCTGGGCAAAGCCAGCAACGTCCTGCTGCAACAAAAAGCGGTAAAGCCGATGCTGCGGGTAGCGGGTTTGAATCAGAACGCGGGCTGCTGCGCCGGACTGCTCATGGCGCCCTGCCCTGCCTGCCACTTGAATGAGTGTCGAAAAAAGCCGCTCGGGCGCCCGAAAATCAGGATTCACCAGCTGTGTGTCCGCATCGGCAACGATCACCAGCCGCATTCGGGCAAAGTCATGGCCTTTAGCGAGCATCTGAGTACCCACCACGATATCGACTTCATGACGCTGAATTTTTTCTATCTCTGCGGCCAGGGCCTTACCCTGCTTTACGGTATCGCGGTCAATGCGCAAGATTCGGGCGCTTGGAAATTCGGCTGCAAGGGTGTCTTCTAGTCGCTGCACGCCACGGCCAATGGGCGATAGATCGGTGTCACCACAATCTGGGCAGAACCTAGGCACTGCGTACTCAGCACCACAGTGGTGGCACTGCAGGCGCCACTTGCTGGATGCCGATAGCCCAGTCGCACCGGCACCGCCGGACTCGGGTTTTTTGTCAATGCGATGTAAAACCGTTGCGATACTGCAGGCCGCACACTGCGAGGCCCAGCCACAACTTGAGCAAGACAATACCGGTGCGTAACCGCGTCGATTCAAAAACACCAAGATCTGGCCGGACTGCTCTAGAACCTGGGCAATCGCCTGCCGACTCTGGTGGGATAGGCCCTCTCGGGCAGGATCTTTTAGCGTATCGATGAGTTCGATAGCAGCAGCCGGCTCGCCAGTCGCGCGATGCGGCAGACTCAGTAGCTGATACTTTTTTTTATCAAGCTGGGCCCAAGTCTCCATGGCGGGCGTTGCACTGCCCAGCACTGCAGTGGCCCCGAGTTGTTGTGCCCGCCAAACAGCGAGGTCGCGGGCCGAATAACGCATGCCCTCTTGCTGTTTATACGAGTGGTCGTGTTCTTCATCAACAATTAACAGGGCGAGATGGGGCATTGGCGTCATGATCGAAAGCCTGGTTCCAATGACCAGCCGGGCCTGGCCGCTTGCCGCCAAAAGCCACAGCCTCGCGCGCTCGCGCTCTGAGACCTCGCTGTGCAAAACAGCAATCTCAATTCCCGGCAAGGCAGCGGCAAATCGCGACACAAGCTGTGGTGTTAGGCCGATCTCTGGAACCATCACCAGCACCTGCTTTTGCGGGCCAGATGTGATGCAACGCTGGGCCGCCTCCGTGTAGACGCGGGTCTTTCCGGATCCGGTCACCCCGTGCAGCACATGAACCCCGGGCCGATCTATTGCCCCAAGCGCCGATAATTGCTCGGCATTCAGCTGCGGGTCTGCGGCTATGTTTTTAATGGGCGCAGCCTGAGCAGGCGGATTGGCTGACTTCAAAAGCAGCCGATCCAGATTAGAGGGCCCGGATTCTTTCTTAGGAATCAGATTTTTAAGATCCCGAAGCCACTTCGGGACGAGGCCAACCGCAATCTGCCCAAACGGCTTTCGGTAGTATCGGGCCGCAAAACTCGCCAGCTCTAACCACTTCGGATCGGCAGGAGCGAGGTTGCCGAAGTGATGGGCCACCGGCTTGAGTCGATCAGGAGAAATTTCGCGACTACCGTCCTGGCCTGCGAGATGGTCAAGCCGGCTCGGATCGACCACCAGCCCGAGCACCCGACGCCTGCCGAGCGGCACATCTACCCAGTCTCCGTGAGAAAGTGAAAACTCACCATCACGGTAGTCCAAGACCCCGGGCAGCGGAGCGTCAACTGCAACCGACACAATCCTGGCAGGGGATGTGGACAACTCTGTGGGCAATTCAGGCTCCAAGCTGTTGCGCGCCATTCAAGATCTGAAAAAATCCCCAGAAGAAATAAATAAATCGGGAAAATTTATTTAAAAATCAATTACTTAGATTGTCTAATTCAATAAAAATTAGAAAATGCAACCGCAACCATAGATCTTTTTGATCTGTGCATAAAAACCGATTTTGGGCCGCACAGGCGGGCTAATTCAAGGCCGATTAACGGAGCTTTTTTGAATAGTTAGCGACCGCTTCCACCAAACAGGAGACGTTTTCTGGGGGGGTGAACTGAGAGATTCCGTGGCCTAGATTAAAGATATGGCCGGCGCCTGCAGAGACAGGACCGAAGCTTTCTAAGGTTCGGGCCACCTCAGCCTCGATGTGCGGCGGCGCCCCCAGAAGAGTCGCTGGATCAAGGTTTCCTTGCAGGGCACATCGGCTGCCCACCCGGCTTCGGGCCTGGCCCAAATGAGTAGTCCAGTCCAGGCCGACCGCCTGTGCGCCTGTAGCAGCAATCGACTCGAGCCACTGGCCGCCGCCTTTAACAAACACGATTACCGGCGTGGGCTGGCCATCGGTCTGGCCCTGACGCTGCCGAATCGAAATGCTGGCCGCATGCACCCGATCGACGATGATCTTGATGTGTTTTTGTGAAAACCGCTCAAAGTGGGCCTCAGGCAAAAAGCCTCCCCAGCTGTCAAACACCATAACTGCATCGGCTCCCGCCTCAATCTGCATGATGAGGTAGTCAGCGACCGCAACCGATAATTTTTCCAAGAGCTGCTGCAGGGCATCGGGCCGGCTATACATCCACTTGCGCACGCCAAGAAAATCATCACTACTGCCACCCCCATTGATCATGTAGCAAGCAAGGGTCCAGGGGCTGCCAGAAAATCCAATCAGCGGAACCCGCTGATTCAGCGCGCGCTTGATTGTGGAAACGGCATCGGCCACATAACGCAGCTCAACGGTTGGGTCGATACGGCCAAGGCCGGAAATATCTGAATCATTTTCGATACGACGCTGAAATTTCGGGCCCTCACCCTGCTCGAAATATAGGCCAAGGCCGAGCGCATCCGGGATGGTCAGAATGTCCGAAAAAAGGATTGCGGCATCAAAGCCGAATCGATCAATTGGCTGAAGCGTAACCTCGCAAGCCAACTCTGGATTTTTACAAAGACTAAGAAAATCCCCGGCCCGCTTGCGGGTGGCGTTGTATTCAGGGAGATACCGGCCGGCCTGACGCATTAGCCAGACGGGAGTGCGCTCCGTCGGCTGACGAGCTAGCGCACGCAGAAACAGATCGTTTTGAAAAGCCAATTACTTTTTCTTGCGCAGCCGCTCAATCGCACGAATCTCTGCGATGGCCTCCAT
>JAGWXV010000173.1 GCA_018969705.1 Betaproteobacteria bacterium | reverse complement strand
GGTCAGAGGGTGTCTTCATAAATGCGAATCGTTTTTCTTATAAGGGTTTGGAGTAAACTGGAACGATAACAAAAACAACAGTTTTTATCGTGGTGAGGAGATCATGGCAGCTTCCATCTTCGAGCAGGGCCTGGAGAAGAATCCGGCCAACTATGTCCCACAGACACCCCTAACATTCATTGAGCGGGCGGCCTTGGTCTACCCGGAAAAGGCCGCCGTTATCCATGGCCCTCTGCGCCGCAGCTGGGCCGAAACCTATCGCCGCTGTCGGCAGCTGGCTTCGGCTTTGGCAGCCCGGGGCGTGGCCCGATTCGATACCGTGGCGGTGATGCTGCCCAACACCCCACCGATGGTGGAGTGTCATTTTGCCATTCCCATGTTGGGCGCAGTCTTGTGTTCTTTAAACACCCGGCTTGATGCCAGCGCCATTGCCTTCATGCTCGAGCATGGTGAGGCCAAAGCGGTGATTGTGGATCGTGAGTTTTCGGTGGTGATGTCAGCGGCCTTGAAAATGCTCAGTGAAAAGGGCCATCGGCTGCCTTTGGTGATCGATGCCGATGACAGCCAGTATTCGGGCCCGGGTGAGCGCATTGGCACAATTGAATACGATGACTTTGTTGCCCAAGGCAGCCCCGAGTATGAGTGGCAGCTGCCGCCCGATGAATGGGATTCAATTTGTTTGAATTACACCTCGGGCACTACAGGCAATCCCAAGGGGGTGGTCTATTCGCATCGTGGCGCTTATGTCAATGCCATCTCAAATATTCTTGAGTGGGATATGCCCAAGCATCCGACTTATCTCTGGACCTTGCCTATGTTTCATTGCAATGGCTGGTGCTTTCCCTGGACGGTTGCAGCCCGGGCTGGAATTAATGTCTGTTTAAGAAAAGTCGAGGCCGCCGCTATTTTTGATGCGATTCGCACCCATCAAGTCACCCACTACTGTGGCGCACCGATTGTCCATGGCCTGCTGATTAATGCGGATGCAAATCTGAAGGCGGGCATTGGCCATAAAGTTAATGCAATGGTCGCTGGCGCCGCACCGCCTGCCGCCATGATCGAAGGCATGGAGAAGATGGGCTTTGACATTACGCATGTCTATGGCCTGACAGAGACCTATGGCCCAGCGGCGGTCTGTGTCAAGCACGAGGCCTGGCAGTCAGAGAGCATCGGCGAACGGGCGCGATTAAATGCGCGCCAGGGTGTGCGGTATCACCTTCAGCAGGCCATCAGCGTGCGGGATCCCGAAACACTCTCGGCTGTGCCCGCCGATGGCGAGACCATGGGTGAGATTATGTTTCGCGGCAATATCACCATGAAGGGCTATCTAAAAAACCCAAAAGCCACCCAAGACGCTTTTGCGGGCGGATGGTTTCATTCGGGTGATTTGGCAGTGATGAATCCTGATGGCTATGTCAAGATTAAAGACCGCAGCAAAGACATCATCATCTCGGGCGGAGAAAATATCTCCAGCATCGAGGTCGAAGATGTTCTGTATCGGCATCCGGCAGTCCTGGCGGCAGCAGTCGTTGCCAAGCCTGATCCGAAGTGGGGGGAAACCCCGTGCGCTTTTCTGGAAATTAAGCCGGGTGCGGCAGTCACCCCTGCGGACATTGTGGCCCACTGCAAGCAGTATCTGGCAGGATTCAAGGTGCCGCGGGCCGTGGTCTTTGGCGAATTGCCGAAGACCTCAACTGGAAAAATCCAGAAGTTTGAATTGCGTAAGCAAGCAGGCTCAGTCTCTGCGATTGATGTTTAACCCTTAAGGAATACCACTATGGCTGACTACAACGCCCCCCTTCGGGACATGCAATTTGTGATCAATGAGCTTGTGCCCTTATCCGAAATCACGGCCCTTCCGGGTTATGAAGAAGCTGGTGAAGAACTTGCTGGCGCAATCTTGGATGAGGCCGCCAAGTTTGCAAACGGTGTCTTGGGCCCATTAAATTGGATCGGTGATCAGCAGGGCGCTGTTTTAAATGGTAACGCGGTAATGACACCGAAGGGCTTCAAAGAAGCCTATGAACAATTTTCACAGGCAGGCTGGATTGGGCTGGCCTGTGATCCGGAGTATGGCGGCCAGGGCCTGCCTGCGCTGCTGTCCACGGCAGTCAATGAAATGTGG
>JAGWXV010000172.1 GCA_018969705.1 Betaproteobacteria bacterium | reverse complement strand
GGCAAGGCAACCGCCCATGCCGCCACCAATAGCATCACCAATCTGACAGTGACCTTTACTGGCAGCGATATGAATTCTGGGGCAACGCCACCAGGCGCGATCACCAGCAATATCCGCGTGACCTTTATTGACCTGGTCGCAAATGTCTCTGGCAGTAATCTCACCATCGCCACGACGCCAAGTGGCGCAGTGGTGATTGATTTGCCGAATGATCTCCTCACTCTTGCCGGAACGGCGACCTCGCCTACGGGCGGTGCGATGAGCGCAGTGGCAAATGCCGATTTAAGCGGTGTTACGAAAGCTTCGAGTAGTTCTTCTTCGAGTTCGTCATCGTCATCATCTTCTTCGTCTTCAAGCAGCTCCTCCTCTTCCTCTTCGCTCTTCACCTTCATAGGCGGGCCGGAGGCAAATATCTACAAGGCGTCTCCCCTGGGGGACACGATTACCTCGGGCGGTGGCGCGGATGTGATCACCCTGGGTGCCGGAGCCGATACGGTGATCATGCCGGAGACCGCGGGCAGCACGCCAGTCACGATCAAAGGCTTTAAAGCAGGAACAGGTGGCGACATTCTTAAAGTCAGCAATTTCTTAGTGACCACCAAAACCAGTCTGGTGACGACCTCCAACATCCTGGATACCAACGTAGCCACGGGCCCCACCGGAACGCCCAAGACCTGGGTCAATGGCGATGTGATTCTCGCGGTGGGTAACCTAGATGCCGCCAAGATTGCCAGCATGTATGCTGACCGGCCCAGCGGCGCGCTTGGGTTTGGCGGGGAAGTCACGACTACCGATAACAAAGCCTATCTCGCCGCACCCAACTCGGCGCGTAAGGCAGTGATGCTGACCGCCGATGTCACGGGCAATACATTTGTCTGGTACATCACCAACTCTTCGGGTAGCGGTGTCAATACCATTGCTGCGGATGAGGTGAAACTCGCCGGTGTGATCGAAGGCGTGAATACTCTGGATCTCGCGGGCTTTATCGCCGGAAACTTTAGTTAAGTCGTTTACAGAAGGGCCCGATAGATCTCGCGGATTTGGCCTGCAGCCCGATCCCAAGTGAGTGTTTCGGCACGCTTTAAGCCCCGCGATGCGCATGTCTGCGCAAAGCTTTTGTCTTGAATCAATTTCTCAATCGCCGCTGTAAATCCTTTTTCATCATCAGGCGCAATCAACTGGCCACAGTCCGCTAAAACCTGCGGTAGTGCCGATGCATTGGCAGCGATCACTGGCGTGCCGCAGGCCATAGCTTCAGCCACTGGCAGGCCAAAGCCTTCGTAAAAAGACGGGTAAATCAAACATGCCGCAGCCGCATACAGCAGCGGCAATTCTTTTTGGTCAACATAACCCAGCAGTCGAATCGGCTCATGCCGATAGCGATGCAAAAGCTTTTCAAATGCAGCGGTATGCCAGCCGGTTGGCCCAACAATCACCAGTGGATATTGGGCTTTGAGTGTTGCGGGCAGTGCCACATAGGCATGCAGCAAAGTGCTGAGATTTTTTCTCGGCTCAAGCGTACCCACCGAAAGCAGAAACTGCTGATGGCCAAGGCCGTGTCGCGACAACGCCTGCTGAAGCTGTGGGTCCGATGCGGGGCGTGGCGCAAAGTCATCGGAAACGCCATTGAGCACCACCCGCACCTTAGAAGCGATGGAGTCGCCGAATTGGTCAATGAGTTCTTGGCGAACAAAATCCGAGACCACGATCACGCTGCTGGCCTGGTGCAGCGACTGCGGCAGATGCTCGGTCATAAACCGAACCCGCTCAGCCGGATGAGTCTGGGGATGGCGAAGAAACGAGAGATCATGAACCGTGATGACTGTCGGCCCATCAAAAGGAAAGGCAATGAAATTGGGCTCGTGGTAGAGCGCCGCCCGATGATGCAGACAGCCCTGATCAAATGCTCTTGCCTGCCGTGCCCGCACCAGCCGCCGCACCATCGGCACGCGGCCGAGCACCCGTCGCCATAGGCGGGTACGGGCGACTGCCGCCTCGGCAACTGGGAGCGCCGCAGAGAGATCATCGTGATCGTTACTGAATAACTCCTGCGCGGATTTCCAGCGCCGAGCCAAAAAGACCTGAATATCCACTTCAGGCTGGGGCTGGGGTTTGGAGAGCGCGCGCAGCAGATG
>JAGWXV010000171.1 GCA_018969705.1 Betaproteobacteria bacterium | reverse complement strand
ACCCATACACGCTTTCCAGGCGTGCGACTTAAACCACTCATCCATCTCTCCGCGAGAGGAAGACAAGCCGCAGCCCGGAAGTCTTATGGCTAGGCAGGTTCAGCGCTGGGGAGTGTAACAGAGACCGAGGGTGTCCACACCCTCGGTCAGCCCTTACGCCGACTGCTTCAACTGATCAAGAATTGCCGGATTTTCAAGCGTTGAGGTGTCCTGCGTGATCTCCTCGCCCTTGGCAATGGTGCGCAACAGTCGGCGCATGATCTTGCCCGAACGTGTCTTGGGAAGATTGTCACCAAAACGAATCTCCTTTGGCTTGGCAATTGGCCCAATCTCTTTGCCTACCCAGTTCCTCAGGTCAGTTGCAATTTTCTTAGCCTCATCGCCGGCAGGCCGCGCTGACTTCAAGACCACGAAGGCCACCACAGCCTCTCCGGTTGTGTCATCCGGCCGGCCCACCACCGCGGCCTCAGCAACGATGGGATTGGCCACCAACGCCGATTCAATCTCCATGGTTCCCATGCGGTGGCCAGAGACATTGAGTACATCATCGATTCGGCCCATGATAGTGAAGTAGCCGGTGTCTTTATCGCGAATCGCGCCATCACCTGCAAGGTAGAGCCGGCCACCGAGTTCCTCGGGGTAATAGCTTTTTACAAAACGATCGGGATCTCCCCAGATCGTGCGAATCATCGATGGCCAAGGCTTTTTCACTACCAGAATTCCGCCCTGCCCGTTCGGCACATCGCTGCCCGCTTCATCGACAATCGCGGCCTGAATGCCCGGAAATGGCAGTGTGCAAGAGCCGGGCACCAAAGGAGTCGCGCCTGGCATCGGCGTGATCATGTGGCCGCCGGTCTCGGTCTGCCAGAAGGTATCGACAATTGGGCAGCGTCCGCTGCCGACATTGTTGTGGTACCACATCCATGCCTCGGGGTTAATCGGCTCTCCCACCGAACCCAGTAGCCTTAAAGAATTCAAGTTGTAGTTCTTCGGCGCGGTCGCCGGATTGGCTTCATTGGCCTTAATCAATGAACGAATTGCAGTCGGTGCAGTGTAGAAAATCGAGACCTTGTGGTCCTGAATCATTTTCCAAAACCGTCCAGCATCCGGATAGGTGGGCACGCCCTCAAAAACAATTTCGGTGGCGCCACAGGCCAAAGGACCATAGGTGATGTAAGTGTGGCCAGTTACCCAGCCAATGTCTGCAGTACACCAGAAGACATCACTGTGCTGGATATCAAAGGTGTACTTCATCGTGAGAATGGCATGCAGCAGATAGCCCGCTGAAGAATGCTGCACGCCCTTGGGCTTACCGGTAGAGCCCGAGGTGTACAAAATGAATAAGGGATGCTCGGCCTCAACCCACTCAGGCTCACAAGTATCCGGCTGGCCCTTACAGATGTCGTCCATATAGACATCACGGCCTGCAGTCATCGAGATCTTGCCGCCAGTGCGACGATAAACAATCACATGCCGAACGCCCTCGCATCCGCCCAGGCCGATGGCTTCATCGACAGCCGGCTTTAACGGAATTGCCTTTCCGCCGCGGCACTGTTCGTCTGCGGCGATGATGAGGGTGGCGCCCGCATCAACCACCCGCTCCTGCAGGCTCTTGGCAGAAAAGCCGCCAAACACCACCGAGTGGATCACGCCCAACCGCGCGCAGGCCTGCATGGCTACGACGCCCTCCACCGACATCGGCATATAGATCAGGGCGCGGTCGCCCTTTTTGTAGCCTATGGACTTGATTGCATTCGCAAGCCGGCAGACCTGCAGATGCAGCTGCTGATACGTGACCCGGGTAACCGTTCCGTCGTCGGCCTCGAAAATCAGCGCGACACGATTTCCATTGCCGGCCTCGAGGTGCCGATCGAGACAGTTATAGGAGACATTGAGCGTGCCATCATCGAACCACTTATAAAACGGCGCCTTGCTCTCATCGAGGGCGCGCGTAAACGGTTTTTTCCAGATGATTTCTTCACGGGCCTGCTTCGCCCAGAACTCGGCATAGTTCGTCTCGGCCTCTTTGCACATCGCCTGATAGGCCTGCATGCTGCCCAGTCGGGCCTTGGCGGCGAACTCTTTGGGCGGAGGAAATACGCGGGACTCGTGAAGTACCGATTCAATTGCCATGTT
>JAGWXV010000170.1 GCA_018969705.1 Betaproteobacteria bacterium | reverse complement strand
AAGAGGAAAACGCAGGTATGCCGACCCCCATCATTACCGACGGCACGATGGACCGACTCATCAAAGCCCCGCGGGTGGTATTGCCCCAGCCCGCAAGCATTTTCCAGGACCGTGCGGCCCGCTTTGATGCGTTGGCTGCACACGACGATTCGGGTGCCTATATGCGGTTTCTCGGCCAAGTCTGCCGCGGCCAAGCCAAGGCCTTTGCGGCCCGCCCGGCACATGCGGTGCCTGAGAAAGCAGTCGCCAATAGCCGCCAGTACGGCATGCCACCCTTATCGGCCCACGTCACACCGCGCGATCCCCAATGGCATGCCGATCTGCGTGATGTTTTGGCTGAAGTGAACCCCCAAGGCCAGGCCAATGCCCAGCTCGCAGCGGTTAGCGCTGAGCTGGCGTCGGCCTTGGCATCTGATCCAGCAAAAATTGAAGCCATTGCCGATCGAATCATTGCAGGCATTCCTGAGCCCGACGATGGCCCCTTGTATCCGCTTATTGGTGCGGCCCTGCAGGTCTATTTCTCGCGGCTTGCGGCCTCGCTGACCGCAGAAGATGTTGGCGCAAGCGATGTGCCGACGGTCTGCCCCTGCTGTGGCATGCGGCCGACCGGCAGCCTGGTCAGGATTAACCCCGATCGTATGAATTACCGCTACCTTGTTTGCGCACTCTGTATGACAGAATGGAACATGGAGCGGGTGAAGTGCACATCGTGCGAAGAGGAAAAGGGCGTGGCGTATCTCACCGTTGAGGTGGAAGGCCGTCTGCCCGCGGATGTGCCGATTCGTGCGGAGACCTGCGATGAATGTACGACTTATCTAAAGATTTTTATGCAGGAAAAAGATCCCAATATCGATCCGATTGCAGATGACTTAAATTCGTTGGCCTTGGATATGTTGGTCGACGAAAAGGGCTACTCTCGGACTGGTCCGAATCTGCTGTTCTATCCCGGCCACGACTAGCCATGTCATCCTCGATTCTGCCCGGTTCGGGCGAATCCGAAGTCCGAAAAAATCCCCGCCACCTGCCTTCGGTGGATCGGCTGCTGGCCACACCTGTACTTTCTGCGCTTTCTGAAACGCTTGGCCGCAGCCTTGTAAAGCGGGCGGTTCAGGCCGAGCTCGCCAACGCGCGTGCACAACCTTCTGAGCCAGCCGATCCGCCTTCAGAGGCCCTGCTCATTGACCGAGCGCTTGCCCGCGCCAAGCAGGATGCCGCCTCGCGGCTACGCGGTGTGATCAATCTCACCGGCACCGTCATTCATACCAATCTAGGCCGCGCGCTGCTGGGTGAAGAAGCCATCGATGCGGTTGCCGCCGCCATGCGTGGATATCGTGCCCTGGAATTTGATATCGCATCCGGTGAGCGGGGTGACCGGGATGATGTGATCAAGGAGCTGCTCTGCCGGCTCACGGGTGCCGAGGCTGCAACCGTCGTGAATAACTGCGCTGCCGCGGTGCTGCTTGCTTTGGTTGCGCTGGGCGCCCGCAAAGAGGTGCTGATCTCGCGCGGCGAGCAGATTGAAATTGGTGGCTCATTTCGTATGCCCGACATCATGCGCGCCGCGAATTGCAAGCTCATTGAGGTGGGCACGACCAATCGCACCCATCTGCATGATTATCGTGATGCAATTACCGAGAAGTCATCGTTGATCGTGAAGGCCCACCGCTCGAACTATGCGGTGACGGGATTTACCTCAGAAGTTGGGGATGCCGAGTTGGGCGCCTTGGCGCGGGCCCATGGGCTTATGTATATGGTGGATTTGGGCAGTGGCGCATTGATTGACCTCAGTCAATGGGGCCTGCCACGCGAACCACTGCCTGCTGATTCATTAGCCAAGGGCGCTGATGTGGTGATGTTCTCGGGCGACAAACTCTTAGGCGGACCCCAGGCGGGCATCATCGTGGGCAGTCGAGTGGCGATTGACCGTATCAAACGCCATCCCTTAAAGCGTGCCCTGCGGGTATCAAAACTTGTGCTGGCGGCCTTAGAGGCGACGCTGCGTGTTTATGACTCGGGCCATCGGCTCCCCGAGCGGCTGCCGGTGTTGGCGATGCTGACGCGCTCGCGGGCAGATATTCAGCAGGCCTGCCACCGTGTTGCCGGGCCGATTGCAGCTTTTGCCGGTGATGTGTTTGATATGCAGATCG
>JAGWXV010000022.1 GCA_018969705.1 Betaproteobacteria bacterium | reverse complement strand
AATTGGAGCGGGAGACGAGTCTCGAACTCGCGACCTCAACCTTGGCAAGGTTGCGCTCTACCAACTGAGCTACTCCCGCATTGCACGAAGCCTGAGATTCTAGCTTTTTTAGGCTTTTTTCTGCAACTCAGGCCAGGCGGCCCGCAGGTAGTAGACCATGGAAACCACGGTCAATACGGCCGCGCCCCAGATCAGCACTAGGCCCCAGGCCCGGGTATCGACCAGGCCCCAGAAAATGCTGCCATGAAAGAGCAGAAATGGGATTGCCACCATCTGCGCAACGGTCTTGGCCTTGCCCATCCAGTTGACGGCCACACTGGCCCGCGCGCCGACAGATGCCATCCATTCACGCAAGGCAGAAATCGTGATTTCGCGGCCGACAATGATTAATCCGATAATTGGATTGAGCCGGCCCAGCTCAATCAGCGTCACTAAGGCCGTGCAAACCATAAGCTTGTCGGCAACTGGATCAAGAAACGCGCCAAACGGTGAGGTCTGATTCCACTTGCGGGCCAGCCAGCCATCGATCCAGTCGGTAACGGCCGCCACGACAAAAATAATGGTCGACCAGAGGTTGCGCTCGGTTTCGCTTAATCCCATCGGCAGATAAAACACCGCCACCAGCAGCGGGATGGCCACGATGCGGGCCCACGTGAGCAGATTCGGCAGGTTCCAGACCATCGGCGGATTATGAACTACGTAGTCGTCGATGCAGATCCTGCGCGGTCTGCCGTGAAATCCCCTCAACGCTAGCAAGATCTTCGACACTCGCGGCCTTCAGGCCCGCCAGCCCACCGAATCGGGCCAAAAGCCGCTGCCGTCGTTTCGGACCAATGCCCTCGACATCGTCCAACACAGACCCAATCTGCGCTTTGGCCCGCCGCGCACGCATGCCCGTGATGGCAAATCGGTGGGCCTCATCCCGTATTTTTGCAATCAGCATCAGCGCAGGGTGATCAGGCCCAAGTGCAATTTCGCGGCCATCGGGAAAGATAAGGGTCTCAAGACCCACCTTTCGGCCCTCGCCCTTTGCCACACCCACTAAGAGCGAAGCATCAATCCCGAGCCCCTCAAAGACTTCCATCGCAACACCGAGCTGGCCTTTGCCACCATCGATCAGCACAAGATCCGGCAAGGTCTCTAACTGCTCATATCGTCTGCTAAGCGCCTGGCGCATCGCGGCGTAATCATCGCCCGGCGTGATATCCCGGATATTGAACCGTCGATACTCAGCCGGCCGCATCTCGTGATGCTGATAGACCACGCAAGAGGCCTGGGTCGACTCGCCAGCGGTGTGGCTGATATCAAAGCACTCGATACGGAGGTCCGAAGGATCTTCGCCTTCCGAGGCTAGCCCGAGGGTCTGGGCCAGGATCTGGGTCTTTGATTGCTGTGAGCCCATCTCCTGGGCCCGTCGCGCCAGGCCAAGCCGAGCGTTGGACTCTGCAAGGCTTAACCACTCTCGCCGCTTGGCCTGCGGCTGATGCAGCACACGAATCTCTTTGCCCGCCTGTGCAGAGAGCCACTCCAATATCGCCGCGACACACTCGGGCCGGTTGACCACAATGGCCTGCGGCATCTCATGCGATCCGTAGTGCTGGGATACAAACGCAAGCAGGGCCTCATCTTGCAGTTCATTGAGATCCGCTTCCTGCAGCTCAATGCCGGCCGATGAAAAATGCACCCGATCCCCGAGGTGCCGGCCCCCGCGCACCATTGCAAGGTTGACGGCGATATTTTTTCCATCGGTTGCGACTGCCAGCAGATCGCAGTCTAACTCCGGATGGGTCTCCATATTGTGCTGCTCCAGCACCTTGGAAAGCGAGGCAATCTGATCACGAAATGAAGCAGCCTGCTCATAGTGCAATTGGCCTGCTGCAGCGTTCATTTTCTCCTCTAACTCATGCAGAAGTTCAGCCGATCCGCCCTTTAAAAACCGAACAGCACGGCCAACATCATCGGCATAGTCGGACGCCGGAATTTTCTGCACACAAGGGGCGCTACAACGATGGATCTGATGCAGCAGGCAAGGCCGGGTCCGATTCGAGAACACTGAATCGGTGCAGCTGCGCAGTTGAAAGACCTTTTGCAAAATGTGAATGCTTTCCTTAACCGCCCAAGCATTCGGAAATGGCCCAAAAAACTGCGACTGTCGATCCAGGGCGCCGCGATAGTAGGAGATACGCGGAAATGCATGGCCACTGAGCTTTAGAAACGGATACGACTTGTCATCGCGAAAAAGAATATTAAATTTCGGGGCCAGTGTCTTGATCAGATTATTTTCCAAAAGCAAGGCCTCGGCCTCGCTGCGCACCACCGTGATCTCAATATCGCGAATCAAGCTCACCATCTTGGCGATTCGTGGTGATAGGCCTGAGCCGCGGAAATAAGATGCAACCCGCTTTTTTAAATCCTTGGCCTTACCGACATAGAGCACCCTGCCCTCTTCGCCCAGCATGCGATATACGCCAGGGTGATTGGGCATCGACATCAGCCGTGACTTGATGGTTGACTCAGACATACTGCCGCACAAGCGCAAAAACGGCTGAAAACATTTCTGCAGTCAGCCGGCCGGTGTTGGTGTTATAGCGGCTCGGATGGTAGCTATCAATAAGACGAAGGCCGGCGACCTCGTGGACAGCTGCGTGGGCAAACTTATAAGCGCTGCGCTTGATTGTTGGCTGATCGACTGCCAGACACGACAGCACCGCATCATGGGCGACTGCGCCCAGGCAGACAATGACTTCAGGCGCGATCGACCTGATCTCCTGGGCCAGATACTTCGCGCAGGTCTTTGTTTCGGCAGGCGTCGGCTTATTCTGGGGCGGCAGACACTTCACGGCGTTTGTGAGCCGACAATCGATCAGTTCCTGATCATCATCCCGCGCAAGCGATCGGGCATTTTTTGCAAACCCATAGGCATGCAAGGTGCCGTAGAGCAGATCGCTACACCAGTCGCCGGTAAAGGGCCTACCGCTTGCGTTGGCGCCATGCATGCCAGGGGCAAGGCCCACAACCAGAAGCCTGGCACGTACTGATCCAAAGGGCGGCACCGGCTTGCAGAAGTAAGTGGGATGCTGGCTTTTGACCTGATCCAGAAACTGAGCGAGCCGGCTGCAGTCACGGCAGTCGGGATCATAGACCGAGCGATCCAATTGCATCTTCTGCCCTATTGCAAGGGCCGCAATCGCTCCAGCCCCCTGCGACGCGGGTCATCCAAGAACTCTGGTATTCGCCGCGGAACTTCATCCAGCGCCTGCTCCACCAGATCTTGACGATTACAAATCAGTGTCGCATCACAGCCCGCCGCAAAGGCGGCACAGGCGCGATCGGCAACATGGGCAAGCACTGCAGCACCCGCCATGGCGAGATCATCCGAGATGATGACGCCATCAAAACCCAGCTGCTGCCGCAAAATATCCTGAAGCCATATTTTTGAAAATCCTGCGGGCTGCACATCCACCTGGGCATAACGGATATGGGCAGGCATCACTGCAGTAAGGGCAGGTGAACCGATGCGCGCATACGGCAACGCATCCTGCGAGAGAATCTCTTCAAGCGGCCGCTCATCGACCGGCAGATCAAGATGCGAATCCGCCTGCGGCCAGCCATGGCCAGGAAAGTGTTTGCCGCAATTTTTCATGCCCGCCAGTAGCAGGCCATGCATGAGGGCTGATGCCAACTCAGTGACCAGCTGTGGGTCACGATGAAAGGCCCGCTCACCAATGATGCTGCTTTTTCCCCAGTCAAGATCCAGCACCGGAGTAAAGCTGAAATCAACGCCAACCGCCCGCAGCTCACTGGCCAACACAAAGCCCAGCTGACGCGCGCGGGCCAGCGCAGCCAGCCGGCTTGGGCCATGCTGCTCGGCCACCATTGACCCAATACTGGACATGGATGGAATCTCGGTGAAGCCCTCACGAAAACGCTGCACCCTGCCGCCTTCGTGGTCCACACAAATTAAGAGCCGGCCACAGCCTTTCGGCCTTGCCACTGCATGGATATCTGCAGTCAGTGCGGTGATCTGCGCTTTATTTTCAAAATTTCTTGTGAAATAGATCACACCGCCTACCCAGGGATGGGCAAGGAGTTCCCGATCACGGGCAGTGAGTCGCGTGCCTTCGACATCGATGATGAAAGGACCCAGCCGGCTCATCGGTCTGTGGTCTGCACAATGGCAAGCGCCTGCGCATGCTCAATCTCATCCGAGATCGAAACATGGATCTGATACTGACGTTCCTGCAGATAGTTCTGCAGTGCTTTTCGAGCAACCGCCTGCGGCGCGCCACGGGCGTCATTCAGAATTTCAACCGAATGTAACGACATCGGATGGTGTAGGCCAACGCCTAAGGCCTTGCCGATGGCCTCTTTGGCAGCGAATCGTTTCGCAACATAGCGCACGGCACGATCAGCGCCTGCAACGCCGCGTGATTTTCGTCGCTGATATTCCTGAAATTCAGCCGGCCCCAGCACCCGCTGCGCAAACCGCTCGCCCCAGCGCTCCATCATCTGGCCCACGCGGCGAATCACGACAGTATCAGTACCAATGCCGACCACCATTTAGGCAGCCCCATTGGCCTGATGGGCCTCGCGCATTAAGCGCTTCATTTCCCGCACGGCCTCTCGCATACCAACGAGTACCGATCGCGAGACGATTGCATGGCCGATATGCAGCTCTCGTACGCCCGGCAGCGCTGCAATCGGCTGCACATTAAAGTAGTTCAAGGCGTGCCCTGCGTTAAAGCGCATACCCAGGCTTTGGATTTTTTCTCCCGCGCGACGAATCTTTTTGATTTCGGCGACAACAGCCGGTGCCTGTGCATCCCGGCCCTGAGAATGAAAGACTGCCGCATAGGGCCCAGTGTGGATTTCGCAGACCTGAACACCCAGATCGGCGGCTGCCTTGATTTGGGCAAGCTCTGCATCGACAAATGCGCTCACCGTAATTCCGGCATCGCGCAGTCGACGGATCGTGCCGGCTAAGGATTTGCGTTGGCCCACGATATCCAATCCACCTTCGGTGGTGATTTCTTGTCTGCCTTCAGGCACCAGCATGGCCATCTCGGGCTTGATCTCCGCGGCGATAGCGACCATTTCTTTTGTGGCCGCCATTTCCAGATTCAGTTTGATCTGGGTGTGGGTGCGCAGACGGCGGACATCTTCGTCTTGAATGTGACGGCGGTCCTCGCGCAGGTGCACGGTGATGCCATCTGCACCGCCAAGATGGGCCTCGACAGCGGCCCAAATCGGATCCGGGTCAATGCCGCGCCTGGCCTGCCGAAGCGTGGCCACATGGTCAATATTTACGCCAAGTTCAATCATGATGCTGATCCTGTGGGGGTCCGCTATCTTAAATCCTTACCAGATCCCGCATCACCTGCCGCGAGTGAAGCTCGTCTTCGCCTAAGTGCTGGCCCAGCAAGGCCCGTAACAGCCGCTTGGATTCTGCTGCGATCTCAGGGTCCTCGAATGCGTGGACGGCCTGCTCAATCGATTGCTGGCTGCGGGCCAAGGCCAAAAGGGTTCGGCCGTGGATCAGATCAACGGCCTGAGAAGACGCCTGCGCCGACTCCATTGCCCGGGGGCCCAATCGAACGACCCCGGATTGGGGGCTAAATTGATAAAAGCCAGCCTCAGTCACCGGTGCACCGCTTGCCGTCTCGCGATCAAAATTCGGGGCTACGCCCAACTCGCGCAGCAGATTGCATTCAAAGCGGCGAAGAATCGGCTCGGTCATCTCACGGCCGCGGCCTTCGGCCTCCTGTCTTGCCAAAAGCCCGAGCGTCGCCAGCACATCATCGAAGACAACAGGATGCGGGTCTTCGCGCGGCAAAAGCCGCACCATCAACTCATTGAGATAAAAGCCGGGCATGATCGCCGACCCTGAGAGCATGGCAAGGCCGCCGACCCACTCAGCAGCGATCAGCGTACGTAACTCGGACTTGCCACTCCAACGCAGATCGAGCAGCTGAAAAGGCTGCAGCAGCCCGCGCAGCGCAGACCGTGGCCTTCTTGCGCCCTTGGCAATCATGCCAAGTCGGCCATGCTCTCGGGTAAAGGCCTCGACAATCAGGCTCGTCTCGCGCCATGGCATGACATGCAGCACCAGCCCCCGATCAGCCGCCGCATTCATTCGACACCAAAGGCCCGAATGGCGGCCGCATCATCGGCCCAGCCACTTTTTACTTTGACCCAGAGTTCAAGCCGCACCGTGCCATCAATTAAGCGGGCAATGTCCGCCCGGGCCTCGGTGCCAATGCGACGAATGCGGCTACCCTGCTCACCGATGACCACCGCCTTCTGCGAGGCCTTGGCGACGACGATGCTTGCGCTAATGTCTGCATGTAATTTCCCGGGCGCGCTCACCGAAGGCTGCTCTTCGAATCGGTCAATGACGACTGTGGTCTCATAGGGAAGCTCATCGCCAAGAAGTCGAAACAGCTTTTCGCGAATTAATTCACCGGCAAGAAATCGTACGCTACGATCAGAGACCTCGTCTTCTGAGAAGCGTGGCTCGCCTTCCGGCGCAAGCTGCGCAATCTCATGAATGACAGCGTCACATTGACTGCCACGCTCTGCCGAAACAGGAACCAGAGCAGAGAAGCGTTGCATCGCGGCCAACCGATCACCCAGCGCATAGGCAGCCGTACGGTCTTTCGCGGAACGAATGCGATCTGACTTATTTAGGACTGCGATCACCGGCAAGGATTTTGGAATCAGCGCCAAGGTGGTTTCGTCTTCAGCGGTAAGCCCAGTGGCCTCAATCACCCAAAGCACCAGATCCACCTCCGTTAAAGCCTGCACGGCCGTCTTATTGAGCTGCCGGTTTAATGCGTTGTTATGCCGCCGCTGTATGCCGGGGGTATCCACAAACACAATCTGAAGCCCCGGCCGGGTCAATACCCCGGTGACACGATGGCGGGTGGTCTGTGCCTTGCGGGAGGTAATGCTGACTTTCTGACCGACCCAGTAATTCAGCAGTGTTGATTTGCCCACATTGGGCCTTCCCACGATGGCCACCACAGCGCAGCGGTGTGTCATGAGCCGATCCGTTATGCCTTGCGCTCTTTATCTTCAAAAACCAACGCCGCCTGCGGTGGGGGCGAAGACTTTTTTGCACGCCGGGTCTTCTTGGGCACGCTTGCCGTTGCCTCACGCACCGCTGCAAGGGCCTGGGTGGCAGCCATTTGCTCGGCGGCACGTCGGCTCGATCCCGATCCCAGAACGGTGATGGCAAGCTTTGCAATTGCGCACTCGACCTCAAAGACCTGGCTGTGGGCAGCGCCATGCGTGGCGACCACGGAATACACCGGCAACGGCAGGCCAAGGCCCTGCAAGAATTCCTGCAGCAGCGTTTTTGCATCCTTGCCCAGTGTCTTGGGATCGACTTGCTTGAGTATCGGCGTATAGAGGCTATCAATCACCCGGGCGGCCTCGGCAAATCCGCCATCTAAAAATATGGCGCCTAATAAGGCCTCAAGGGCATCAGCGAGAATCGAGGGACGACGCAGGCCGCCGCTTTTTAACTCGCCCTCACCGAGGTGCAAAAACTGATGCAGCGACAAGGTCTGGGCAATATCATGCAAGGCCTGCTGACGCACGAGATTCGACCGCACCCGCGAGAGATCGCCCTCATCGAATTGCTTTAACTGCCGATACAGCAGATGGCCCACTGCACAATTCAGCACGCTGTCGCCCAAAAACTCAAGACGCTCATTGTGGGCGGCACTATGGCTGCGATGGGTCAGCGCAAGCTTTAATAACGCCGGGTCTTTAAACTGATAGCCCAGGCGTTTTTCGAGGTCCGGTGCCGTATTACTCAAAGCCGCCCAATCGTTCGAACTTGCCGCTCATGACTTCGCCGGCGTTAAACCAGATAAAAAATGCTCTTCCCACCAAAAGCCGCTCATGAACAAAGCCGAACACGCGGCTATCGCTACTGTTATCCCGGTTATCGCCCATCATGAAATAGTGGCCAGCAGGTACCTCGCAGCGCAGGCCCCGGTCGGTGACCTGGCAGCCCCTGCCGCCAGATGGCGGCAAGAACCCCAAGGGCAATCGATCATCATCATTGAGCGTGCGGTAACGCTTTCCGCCATGCTGCTCTTCAAACTGCAAGGAGATACGGCCGGCATCAAAGTACGGGTCAAGCGCCTTAGCCGCGACGGGCTGATCATTCACAAAGAGCCGCTTATTTTCGTAACGAATCACATCGCCCGGCAGGCCAATGACCCGCTTGATGTAATCCACGGTTTCATCCTCCGGGTAGCGAAAAACGGCAACATCACCCCGCGCTGGGGCGCCCGTATCCAGCACCTTGGTATGCACAATGGGCAAGCGAACGCCATAAGAAAACTTATTCACCAGAATCAGATCGCCAATCCGCAGGGTCGGAATCATAGAGCCCGATGGAATGCTAAAGGGCTCCACGACAAAGCTACGCAGCATGAAGACCGCAAAGATCACTGGAAAAAAACCTGCGGTGTATTCCAGCCAGAGTGGGCGCGGCGCACCTTCGGGCCGACGCTTTTTCCATGACCACCGATCCGCGGCCCAGAGCAGGCCAGTCACCACACAGAGCAGAAAAATAATCAGAGCAAAATTCATGATCAGTCCTCGACCTGCAGCACCGCCAGGAAGGCTTCCTGCGGAATCTCAACAGTGCCGACTTGCTTCATGCGTTTTTTGCCTGCCTTTTGCTTTTCCAAAAGCTTACGCTTGCGGCTGATGTCGCCGCCATAGCATTTGGCAAGCACGTTTTTGCGCAAGGCCTTGATATTTTCACGGGAAATAATGTTGGCCCCAATAGCCGCCTGAATGGCCACATCGTACATCTGCCGCGGAATCAACTCACGCAGCTTGGAAGCAAGCTCGCGGCCTTTACTCTGCGCGTTAGCCCGATGCACGATCACCGATAAGGTGTCCACACGGTCTCCATTAATCAGGACATCCAGCTTTACAACATCAGAGGCCCGGTATTCCTTAAATTCATAATCCATCGAAGCATAGCCACGCGAGACTGACTTCAGCTTATCGAAAAAATCCAGCACGATTTCATTCATCGGCAGTTCGTAAGTCAGATTGACCTGACGGCCGTGGTAGTTCATTGCCGTCTGCACGCCGCGCTTACCCGTGCACAGCGTAATCACCGCACCCACATACTCCTGAGGCATGAATAAGGTCACGGTGACAATCGGCTCACGGATCTCCTCAATGCGTGCGGGATCGGGCATCTTGGAGGGGTTATCTACATTTATTAACGTGCCATCACGCAGCAACACCTGATAGACCACCGTGGGCGCAGTCGTGATGAGGTCCATGTCGTACTCACGCTCAAGCCGTTCTTGCACGATATCCATGTGCAGCAGGCCGAGAAATCCGCAGCGAAAGCCAAAGCCCAGGGCCTGTGATACCTCGGGCTCATACTGCAGTGATGAATCGTTAAGCTTTAGTTTATCTAATGCATCCCTCAGGGCCTCGTATTGGTTCGACTCGACCGGATAGAGGCCGGCAAACACCTGAGGCTTGATTTCTTTAAAGCCAGGCAGCGGCTCGGCGGCGGCATGGCTGCCTGCATGGGTCAATGTATCGCCCACCTTGGCGGCCTTGAGTTCCTTAATGCCGGCAATCACAAACCCTACCTCTCCAGCAGAAAGGCTTTCTAAGTGCTTTGACTTTGGCGTGAAGATGCCAACCTGCTCCACCGGATAGTTAGCACCCGTGGACATCAGCAGAATTTTGTCTTTTGGCTTGAGACTGCCATTGACCACACGCACCAGCATCACGACGCCCACATAGTTATCAAACCATGAGTCAATGATTAGGGCCTGCAGGGGCGCTTTCGGATCCCCTTTCGGTGGCGGCACGCGGGCAATGAGCATCTCAAGAATGTCGGGCACCCCCTCGCCAGTCTTGGCACTCGCGCGCACCGCGTCCTGGGCATGAATGCCAATGACATCTTCAATTTCTTGAATCGCCTGCTCGGGATTGGCGGCAGGCAAATCAATCTTATTCAGCACTGGCACAACCTCAACACCGAGTTCAATTGCCGTGTAGCAGTTGGCCACGGTCTGGGCCTCCACGCCCTGCGAGGCGTCAACGACCAAGAGCGCGCCCTCACAGGCCGACAGCGATCGGCTCACCTCGTAGGAGAAATCCACATGGCCCGGCGTGTCGATCAGATTTAGCGCATAGGTTTTTCCATCGCGCGCCTTGTAGGTCAGAGCAGCGGTCTGCGCCTTGATGGTAATGCCGCGCTCACGCTCCAGAGCCATGGAGTCCAAGACCTGGGCCTCCATCTCGCGATCCGAGAGTCCGCCACACAACTGAATGATGCGATCGGCGAGCGTGCTTTTGCCATGGTCGATGTGGGCGATTATTGAAAAATTACGGATGTGCTCCAAGACTCACCATCGATCGTTGTTCTTGTTGTGATGTTTTCATTTCGCCGTGGTGGGCCGAACCGGAATGAACAAGGCACCGTCGCCGCGTCGGACCAGTGCCACTAGGGGTTTGGTTTTATCTAACTTATTTACAAAATCACCGAACTGCTTGGCCGAGGTGATATCGGTGTTATTCACGCTGATCAACACATCGCCCTGCCGTATTCCTGCGCGGGCAGCAGCGCCCTCGGCGCCCTCGATGAGCACGCCCGATTTAATTTTCAACTCGCCGCGACGGGCCTCGGTCAGGTCCGCAACCGATAGGCCAAGCCAATTGGCCGCCACCGTTGCGGGAGGCTGACCCGGCTTGGCGGCTGCCTTGGCAACACGGTCGGGCTCCATCTCACCGACGGTGACACTGATTTCTTTCATCCCGCCTTTGCGCCAGACCTGCGCGGTCACGCGGGCCCCGGGCTTGGTATTGCCAACAATGCGCGGCAGGTCAGTCGATTTTTCAATCGGCTTGCCATCAAAGCGTAAAAGAATATCGCCGGGCTCAAGGCCAGCCTTTTCAGCCGGACCGCCCTGCTCCACGCTACGCACCAGCGCACCAGAGGTCTTTGAGAGGCCCAAGGCTTCGGCGACTTCCTTGGTGACCTCGCCAATTCCAACTCCGATACGGCCACGGGTGACACGGCCCTGCGAGCGTAATTGCTCAGCCACACGATTGGCCTCATCGATTGGAATTGCAAATGAGATGCCCATAAAGCCGCCAGTGCGACTGTAGATCTGGGAATTAATGCCAACAACTTCACCGCGCATATTGAGAAGCGGCCCGCCTGAGTTACCGGGATTCACCGCCACATCGGTCTGGATGAAGGGAAGGTAGTCGCCCGTATCGCGGCCTTTGGCACTCACAATGCCGGCAGTGACGGTATTTTCCAAACCAAAAGGTGAGCCAATGGCCAAGACCCATTCGCCAACCCGCAAGCGATTTGGATCTCCAAAACGCAATGAGGGCAGCCCCGTGGTGTTAATTTTTACCAACGCCACATCAGTACGACGGTCCGAACCGATGAGTCGGGCTTTAAATTCGCGCTTATCGGCCAGTGTGACCAAAATTTCATCGGCACCATCCACCACATGATGATTGGTGAGAATGAAACCATCGGCTGAAATGATGAATCCACTGCCGACACCGCGGGGCACTTCCTCGGGCTGTGGTGCGCCGCGTGGGTTGCGAGGCGCATTGGGCCGTGGCGGGAAAAAGCGGCGGAAAAATTCGTAAAAAGGATCGTTCTCATCCAGCTCGGGCATCTGCTGGCCCGGACCTGACTGCTGAACGCGTACCTTTTCAGTGGTGCGAATGTTCACCACGGCCGGTCCAGCACTCTCCACCAAATCTGCAAAATCTGGCAGTCCGCGCACCGATGAGGGTTGGGCCTGCGACTGGCCATACGCGACAGGAGTCACCGATATCGAAACGCCCAGCAGTGCCACCGCCATCGCCGCAATACGTAACGCCACTGCGTTACGCCGAGCATGTCGAATCATCATGGTAGAGGGCACAGCGACTTCCTGAGTCATAAATTGGTTTTCCATTCAATACTTTGTACAAACTGCCGAAGGGCCTCTGGCGGCACATCGCCAAAGACGGTTACACGAACATCCTGAAACTCTCGCGAGGCCATACTGACTGCGCCGGTGCGGTGGGCCTTATCACCCAACGGGCTATCCTTGGTTTTCGGGCCAACAAACACGGTGACCGCCGCCACCCCATCGGAGTACACATAGCGCCGCATTTCCAACCCGGCCGATCCATGACGCTCGTAGGACCCCACCAATTCAAAGCCCCGCAAGACCTCTGGCTTGAATTTTAAGGCGGGGGCCGAGGCGGTGGGCTGGAAAGAGGCGTTATACACCGTCCAGTCCTTGGCCCCGGGATAAGAGGGCTGGCTTGAGGCTGGGCCTGGCTTTGGGGAGAAATTCAGGGCGGTAAAGGCCGCCTGCTCCACCGTACGGCCCTCCCGATCCAGCTTTTGGCACTTCACAATCAGGCCGGTCCGCTTGTCCATCCAGAGCCTGACGGGCCAGCGGGCCTCGAAGCGGGGCTTAAGCAGCACCTCCTGGGCCTCCACATCGGCCACCCGCATTGACCCGCCGGGGATGACCTCATAGTTGGCCAGCACCGCGGCCGGACTGCCCACAATCACTGCAGGAAATGCCGAACGCGGCTGGCCGGTCTGGTCGACCTTGACCCGCTGCTGATCGGGCATATAAATCCGAATCTCGCCCGACTGTTTAATGACTTCTTGGCGGTTGCCCTCTAGCGTTTGCAGCTTGGTCACAGATTGCCGCGCATCCCGAGTCTGGGTGATGCGTGACGACTGCAGGACCGCGTCTTGCTGATGCACGAATGTCCCAGTAAAGCTCAGGCTCTGGGCAGCAGTTCGCATACGCTCTAATAGACTCATCACGGGCGGCTCGGACTGAACATGGGCCGAACTGAATGCCAAAGCGCTCAGTGAAACCGCAGCGATACGCGACAGTGCAGCCCGGCAACGCATTAGCGGACCTCGGTGGATACGGGCCGGATGGACATGGACCCGTGCGCATCAAAGAGCTCGCGCAGACGGGCATCCTGCAGCACCGCAGTAGTCGCTGCGTTGCTCACGGCAGCCGGGCTGTCAGCAGCCTTGATGGCGGAGCTGCCGGCAGCCAACTGCTCGGGGCCGCTAGGCGCTTGCATCTGCGGCGCTACCGCAACAAAAACAACAAAGGCAAGGCCTGCTGCAACTGCCAACCCCGAAACCGTGCGCGAAATTTTTCGCCGGCGAACACCCGATCGATTTTCAGAAGTGATCGCCGCAGCAACGAGATGATTAGGTTCACTTTCAAGGGCCTGCGCGACCGCATCGGCGACATTGCTTTTGCGGGCAAGCGCTGCGCTTCGCATCGCATCGCCGATCAAATGATATTCATTCCAGCGGGCACGGCTCTCGGGATCCTGAAGGATTTTCTTGGCCATGTGCTCTGCCCGGCCCTCGCCAGTCTGCCCATCCATCCACGCTGATAGTTCCTCGTGTGCGTTCATCACGCGCCCCCCCTGTTGCGATTACTTTGTTTTTTATAGTGGTGTGACATAGTGGTTCGATCCATTCCTACCAGCGTTTGCCCTCGGCGGTGCCGAGCAGCGGCCTTAA
>JAGWXV010000169.1 GCA_018969705.1 Betaproteobacteria bacterium | reverse complement strand
TCGGCGTGTCTTCACATGCATTTTGGGAAGTCGCCCGTGCGCTAAGCATCCGGCCGAGTTACGTTGCGTGTGGGCCGCTTTTTCCAACGCGCGCAAAAGCAATGCCATGGATTGCCCAGGGCATTGATAACCTTCGTTACTGGGTGCGCTTAATTCCCCACCCCGTGATTGGCATTGGTGGCGTAAATGGCCAGAATCTGGCGTCAATTCGCGCCACCGGCTGCGCTTCCGCCTCGGTGATTCAGGCAATCGTGGGGGCAGACAATCCGATACAGGCTTTTAAAAGCCTGCGGCAGCAGTGGGGTCAGGCGCCGGTGTTACGAGGACAACTGCCGGCACTGGCCCGGCCGACGCTAGCGGCCTGAGGGCGTGGGCCCTAAGCCTGCAGGCAGCTGTATCGGCACTGCAGCGTTTAACGCCGGGCCGGTCGCAATTCCGAGGGCAGCACCACTCACCACCCCGGTAGCGATCTCGCCCGCGGTCTTTCCCTTGCCGCCGCAATGGATCTCCATCCGCGATGCATCGATCCGATCTGCAGTATCCAGGCCAGCGTTGGCTGCAATCACGGCCGGCAGGAGCACCCCGCCGGAAAGCACAAGGGCCACGGGCGAGGCGATCATCCGGGCCAATTTCAGTTCATCGTGAAGCCGGGTGTAATCGGCAGCAGTTCTGCAGGCATCGGAGTGAAAAGCGGGATGGTCCCGGTCGAGCATGGAGAAAGTCTTGGAGGAAGTACTGGCGCAGCCCGCCAACAAAGCGGCACAAAGCAAGCCTGAAAGAAGTCGAATCACGCCGGGAAGATGACACGATCCCTTATAAAAATCAATGGCTTATGGCCGAATTTATATCTCATGACTTAGGTGAAATCCCGGGCAATAAACCAATCGTTTAGCACAACCGTAACACCCGTCATGGACACATTTCCAATTTATAAGCCCGCGCGATTGCTGACCCCGCGACAGGCTCCTCGACTATTTCGAAGGATTGCTGGGGCCGTCTTGACCGCGCTTAGCCTGGCTGCCCTTTTACTGGTGATTTGGAGCCCGCAGGCCCACGCCCGCTTTGAAAAGCTCGCAGATCTAGATGAGGTCTCAGTCTCAACCGAGCCCAATTTCCTGACCAATGAAGGCCCCCAACTTCTTCGGACATGGATTCTGCTGGACTTTAAAGAGGCCCAGCAGTTCGAGCCGACACCCCATGCCATGAACCCGAGGAGCCTGCTGAACTATCGCTCCCGAAAAGATTATGTCCAGGTCGATTGCCGCAGAAATCTTTACACCGAGCTTGCGACCCAAATGTTCCCCGAGGCCGAGGGCAAAGGTAAAACAGTGTTTGAGAGCACCTTCCACCGATCTGGCCTGCCCCGCTTTGTGACCCCAAGCTCACACGAGGGGGCCGTTCTGGTCTTTCTCTGCCGCGGTATTCGGCCGCCGGCTAATTAACGCCGCCCGAGGCGAGACGACAGGCCTCGGCGTTCTGATAATCGCGCTGTCTAACCAGGTCGGCAAGAAATTGAAACTGCTCTCGTAGCCGATGTCGAAATACCGCATCGACGACAATCGCGGGTAGCTTGAGGGCAAAATCGACTTCGGACTCGTAGCGCACTCGGCTGCCGCCTGCCTCGCTGGAAATAGACCATCGGCCCGCATAGAACTTCGGATCTCCGCGCAGTAGCGAAAAACTCAATTCCCTTGCGCCAATCTCAGTGTATTGAACCACCGTTTCAAGTTGAATTGGAAAGAGCAGCACTGAATCCCTCACCAAACGACGCACAATCACTTTATTGCCCGCAACTCGGTCCACTGACCATTCCTTTATTTCGGGCTGAACCCGAAGATTGGCCTCGTAATCTGTCAGGAAGGCAAAGGCCTCGCATGGCCGCAATGGCAATCGGAAGCTCGCTTTCGAGATAATCCTGCCCTGCTGCCGCTCGGTAAGGACTTGAATGTCCGGATCTACACCCGCTGCAAACGCAGCCAGTGGCGAAAACGCCTGCAGCGCGAAGAGTAGAAAAGCCGCACTAAATCGCACGACAGCGCACGAAGGTTTGGAGGCGGGGGTCGGAATCGAACCGGCGTCCACGGCTTTGCAGGCCGCTGCATAACCACTCTGCCACCCCGCCGGTGGGCTTTTAAATTGGAGCGGGAGACGAGTCTCGAACTCGCGACCTCAACC
>JAGWXV010000168.1 GCA_018969705.1 Betaproteobacteria bacterium | reverse complement strand
TCCTGCATCCGCTCATTTCCGGCCGACTTGGCCAGGATCCAACGGCTTGAGATGACGCCGTACACAATGGCCAACAGGCCACACACCAAAGCCAGATTCAGTCCCATCGACATGGGGTTCTCCTTTTTATGAAATTTCTCGTCCCATCTGCCTGTGATCGATTCCCGAATGGCCAACCGCACCTTGGACCGTGGGGCTGGGGGAATCCCTTAGAATGCACAGGACAGACCGCTATTTTTACACAGGGAAGGCTCTCCATATGGCCCTAATGAATGTGACCGCCGGGAAAAACGCCCCCGAGGAGTTCAACGTCATCATCGAAATCCCGGCCCACTCCGAGCCCATCAAGTACGAAGTGGACAAAGAGACGGGTGCTTTGTTTGTGGATCGGTTCATGACTACCGCCATGCACTACCCCTGTAACTATGGCTATGTACCCCAGACCATCTCCGACGATGGCGACCCCGTCGATGTCTTGGTGATCACGCCGTTTGCTGTAGCCCCGGGCGCTGTGGTCCGCTGCCGGGCGCTTGGCATGCTGATGATGGAAGATGAGGCCGGCGGTGATGCCAAGGTCTTGGCCGTGCCGGTCGACAAGATTCTCGGAATGTATAGCCACTGGAAGAAAATTGAAGACATCAACCAACAGCGCTTAGCCACCATTCAGCACTTCTTTGAGCATTACAAAGATCTCGAAAAAGGAAAATGGGTCAAGGTCAAGGGCTGGGCAGGGCCCGATGAGGCCAAGCAGGAAATCTCCGGCGGCATGGTCCGCTACAAGAAAGAATCCGGCGCCTAAATGCTGAAGGTTGCGCTTGCCCAGATCAACAGTCGGGTAGGCGATCTCGTCGGCAATACCCAGAGGATTGTTGAGGCCGCCGAGCGGGCCCAGGCCATGGGCGCGGCGGTCATGGTCACGCCCGAGCTTGCACTGACTGGCTATCCGCCCGAGGACCTGCTCCTGCGCCCTGCGTTTTTAGCCGCCTGCGATCAAGCACTGGGCGGGCTTGCCGAGCAATTGAAATCAATTGCAGATTTGACCGTTGTAGTGGGCCATCCGCGTGCACGCGAGCAGCACACCTTTAATGCGGCAACGGTGTTGCGCTACGGCAAGGTGATCGGCAGCTACGGCAAGCTTGAGCTGCCCAACTACGCGGTCTTTGATGAGCAGCGTTATTTCGTGCCCGATGGCGCACCCTGCATCTTCGAGGTCAACGGCGTGCGGCTGGCGGTCAATATCTGCGAGGACATCTGGGCCTCGCGGGCGCCGGCCATGGCCAAGGCGGCAGGTGCAAATCTCTTGCTGGTGTTAAACGCCTCGCCTTTTCATCTGGATAAGCTGCGCGAGCGTCAGGATGTGGTCCGTGCCAACGCTTCCCGGCTGGGATTACCGGTTGCGTTTTGCAATCTCGTTGGCGGCCAAGATGAACTGGTCTTTGATGGCGGATCTTTTGTGTTGGATGCAAAAGGCAATCTGATTGCCCGGGCCCCGCAGTTTCAGGAGGACCTCCTGGTGGTGGATTTTTTTGAAGGCGCGGTCTTAGAAGGCGAGGGTGAAAACGCCATTGCGGCTGAGCTCTCTGTGGAGCAGCAGGCCTACCAGGCCCTGGTGTTGGGCACCCGTGACTATGTCCACAAAAATGGCTTTAAAGGCGCGGTCATCGGCCTTTCGGGTGGCGTGGATTCTGCATTGGTGACTGCAATTGCTGCTGATGCCTTGGGTCCCGAGCATGTGCGTGCGGTCATCATGCCGTCGCCGTTTACTGCGGCGATGAGTATTGAGGATGCTACCGCCTGCGCGCGGGCCCTTGGAGTGCAGGCGGACACGATTTCGATTACTGAGCTGTATGAAGCGTTTAAGTCATCACTCTCGGGCGTGTTTGCAGGCCTTGCCGAGGACGTCACCGAAGAAAATCTACAGGCTCGGATTCGTGGCACGCTTTTAATGGCAATTTCAAATAAAACCAACGCCCTGGTGTTGGTGACCAGTAATAAATCCGAGGCCGCAGTGGGCTACAGCACCCTGTATGGCGATATGGCAGGCGGCTTTGCAGTGATTAAAGATTTGGTGAAGGGCATGGTCTATAGGCTTTGCCATGAGCGCAATCGTGTGGCTGCCCAGCAGGGCTTCGGTGATGTGATTCCGCAGCGCATCCTAAGCCGTGCGCCAAGCGCAGAGCTTCGGCCGGATCAGACTGATCAAGATAGCCTGCC
>JAGWXV010000167.1 GCA_018969705.1 Betaproteobacteria bacterium | reverse complement strand
GTCGCGATGCATTGCGCACCCTGGGCAATCGCATGGTCTAAAAACGCTTTGAATTTGATCTCTGCATTGCACAGCACATCGGGGTTGGGCGTTCTGCCTGCCTGATATTCACGAAGAAAGTCAGCGAAGACCCGATCCTTATATTCGGCGGCGAAATTAACGGCTTGCAGCTCAATGCCGATGACCTCTGCCGCTGCAGCGGCATCGAGAAAATCCTGACGTGTCGAGCAGTACGCATCATCGTCATCGTCTTCCCAGTTTTTCATGAACATGCCGATCACCTCCAGCCCGGCCTGCTTCAGACGCCAAGCGGTGACAGAAGAGTCAACGCCGCCTGACATCCCGACCACAATGGTTTTGCGGCCGCCAAGCCCTGATTTCCAGTCCAAAACGGGGTGATTCATGCGGTCAGATTCTATCTGCTGCAACGCGAAAACCCTGTTTCTCGGGTAGCATTAGCACCCTTTCTCTCATCAAGAATCCCACGGAGACTGTTGAATGCATCTTGGCATCCCCAAGGAGTCATCGCCGGGCGAAACCCGGGTTGCGGCCACACCCGAAACGGTGAAAAAACTGGTCACGCAAGGCCACCAGGTGACCGTCGCCCGTGGCGCAGGCCTGACTGCAAATTTCACAGATGATGCTTTTTCTGCTGCAGGCGCCGTGATGGCCGAGCAGTCGCAGGCCTTGGGCGCAGAGGTCGTTCTCAAAGTCCGGATTCCTTCTGCAGAAGAGCTGGGCCAAATGAAACGCAATGCCATTTTGATTGGCATGCTCAATCCCTTTGATCGGACTGGCCTTGATCGGCTTGCCGCTGCAGGCCTGACGGCCTTTGCCATGGAGGCCGCCCCCAGAACCACAAGGGCGCAAAGCCTGGATGTGCTCTCCTCGCAGGCCAATCTCGCGGGCTATAAGGCCGTCATGCTTGCCGCAGATGCCTATCCCAGAATTTTCCCGATGCTCATGACCGCTGCCGGCACGGTGAAGGCAGCCCGCGTGGTCATTCTCGGCGCGGGCGTGGCAGGCCTTCAGGCCATCGCAACTGCCAAACGCCTAGGCGCCGTTGTCGAGGCCTCTGATGTGCGCCCCGCGGTGAAAGAGCAAATCGAATCGCTTGGCGCAAAGTTCATTGATGTGCCCTTTGAAACCGATGAGGAGCGCGAAATCGCGAAGGGCGTGGGTGGCTACGCACGGCCCATGCCCGAGGCCTGGATGAAGCGGCAGGCTGCTGAAGTCGCCAAACGCATCGCACTGGCAGACATCGTGATCTCCACTGCACTTATTCCGGGCCGCAAGGCCCCCACCCTGATCACCGAAGAGATGGTGAAGTCCATGAAGCCGGGCTCCGTGATTGTCGATATGGCGGTCGAGCAAGGCGGCAACTGTCCGCTGTCTGAACTGGGGAAGACCGTGGTCAAGCACGGTGTGATTCTGGTCGGCCAGCCCAACATCGCTGCCTTGGTGCCGACCGATGCCAGCGCGCTCTATGCCCGTAATCTGATGGATTTCCTCAAGCTGCTGATCACCAAAGAAGGCAGTCTGTCGATTCCCGCCGATGACGACATCGTCACTGCATGCCTGATGACCAAAGATGGCGCTGTGCTGCGCGCCCAATAAAAGAAACGCCCAACAATACGAGAGCAATGCAATGGAAGCGATTAGTCCAACCCTTGTGAACCTGATTATTTTTGTGCTGGCCATCTATGTGGGCTACCACGTGGTGTGGAATGTCACGCCCGCGCTGCACACGCCGCTGATGGCCGTGACCAATGCGATTTCTGCGATTGTGATTGTGGGTGCCATGCTGGCAGCCGCCCTGACTGAGACGACGCTCGGCATGACGATGGGTGTCTTAGCGGTTGCACTTGCCGCAGTCAATGTTTTTGGTGGGTTTCTGGTGACCCGCCGCATGCTGGAGATGTTTAAGAAAAAAGAGAAAAAGGCACCAGCTGCCGAAAAGGAGGCCGCGTAAATGTTCAGCCTCTCGATGAATACCGTCACCCTGCTGTATCTGATCGCATCGGTTTGCTTCATTCAGGCCTTAAAGGGCCTGTCGCATCCTACGACCTCCATTCGTGGAAATGTTTTTGGCATGACCGGAATGGCGATTGCCATTCTCACGACCCTTGGTCTGATCTCCACGATGGCCGAGGCCGTCATGGGCGGCAGTGCCGATCTCGGCAAGGGGTTTGCACTGGTTGCGATCGGCTTAGTGGTCGGCGGGCTCATTGGTGCGACCATG
>JAGWXV010000166.1 GCA_018969705.1 Betaproteobacteria bacterium | reverse complement strand
CCAGATATCGACCACCTTGTTGTAGCGCTCGCCCTGGGTCACCAGGCCTGAGGCATATTGCTGCTCGATTTCCTTGACCTCTTTTTCTGCCTTGGAAAGGATGTCGTGCTTTTGCGGCGGCACGAGCATGTCATCCACACAGATCGAGATACCCGCACGGGTTGCCAGCGCAAATCCAGATTGCAGTAGCTTGTCGGCGAAAATCACCGTGTCACGCAATCCGCAGCGGCGAAACGATGCGTTAATCAGGCGCGAAATTTCTTTTTTCTTCAGCGCCTTATTCATGTGCACAAACGATAATCCCGGCGGGAGAATCTTCGACAGCAAGGCACGGCCCACAGTGGTTTCGTAGCGGGTGATCTTGGGCGTTTTGGCCCGCGTGACAGGATCTAAATCCACTTCCTGGATTCGTACCGTGATCTTGGTCCCCAATTCCACTTCACCATTGCCATAGGCCCGCTCAGCTTCAGCAACGTCAGCAAAGAACATGCCCTCGCCCTTGCCGTTAATCCGCTCACGGGTGGTGTAGTAAAGGCCCAGCACGATGTCTTGCGACGGCACAATCGAGGGCTCGCCATTTGACGGAAAGAGCACGTTGTTAGAGGCCAGCATCAGGGTGCGAGCCTCCATCTGGGCTTCGATAGAGAGCGGCACGTGCACGGCCATCTGGTCGCCGTCAAAGTCAGCGTTAAATGCAGCGCAGACCAGCGGGTGCAGTTGAATCGCTTTACCTTCAATCAGCACTGGCTCGAAGGCCTGGATGCCCAGGCGGTGGAGTGTCGGAGCGCGATTCAGAAGAACAGGGTGCTCGCGAATGACTTCTTCGAGAATGTCCCAGACCTCCGGCACCTGCTGCTCGACGAGTTTTTTGGCGGCCTTAATCGTTGTCGCCATACCGCGCAGTTCAAGCTTATTGAAAATAAAGGGCTTGAATAATTCCAAGGCCATCAGCTTGGGCAGGCCGCACTGATGCAATTTCAACGTCGGCCCCACCACGATGACCGAGCGGCCCGAGTAGTCCACCCGCTTGCCCAGCAGGTTTTGACGGAAGCGGCCACCCTTGCCCTTAATCATGTCGGCCAACGACTTCAGCGGACGCTTGTTGGCGCCCGTCATGGCCTTGCCACGGCGGCCGTTATCCAGAAGCGAATCCACGGCCTCCTGCAGCATGCGCTTTTCGTTGCGCACGATGATGTCGGGTGCCTTCAGCTCCAGCAGACGACGCAGACGGTTATTACGGTTAATCACGCGGCGATACAGATCGTTGAGATCTGATGTCGCAAACCGGCCGCCATCCAGCGGCACCAGCGGCCGCAGTTCGGGTGGCAATACCGGCAGCACCTCGAGAATCATCCACTCGGGCTTCACGCCCGACTTATCAAAGCCCTCGAGAACCTTTAAGCGCTTTGCTATTTTTTTGATCTTGGCCTCAGAGGACGTCTCAGCCAGCTCGGTGCGGAGTTTCTCGATCTCGTTTTTCAGATCGATCTCACGCAACAACTCACGGATGCCTTCTGCGCCCATCATGGCCACAAAACCATCACCGTATTGCTCTTGCTTGGCGAGGTAATCATCCTCGGTCATGATCTGGCCGCGCTTCAGCGGCGTGACATCAGGATGAATGACCACGTAGGCTTCGAAATACAGCACCCGCTCGATATCCCGCAGGGTCATATCCAGCACCATGCCCAGACGCGAGGGCAGTGATTTCAAGAACCAGATGTGGGCCACAGGGCTCGCCAAATCGATATGGCCCATCCGCTCGCGGCGGACTTTGGTCAGGGTGACCTCGACGCCGCACTTCTCACAAATCACGCCACGATGCTTCAGGCGCTTGTATTTGCCGCACAGGCACTCATAGTCCTTCACTGGGCCAAAAATCTTGGCGCAGAACAGGCCATCCCGCTCGGGCTTAAATGTACGGTAGTTGATCGTCTCTGGTTTTTTGACTTCGCCATACGACCAGGAGCGAATCTTCTCCGGCGAAGCCAGACCAATTTTGATTTTGTCAAAAACCTGGTCCTGCTGAACCTGCTTGAATAAGTCGAGTAGTGCCTTCATGGATCTACCTCAATAAGTATGTTCTTGTGAGCCTGCGCCCAAATTTTTTGCGTTCCGAGTGCTGACCAATCAGCTACGCTCCAGGTCAATATCAATGCCCAGCGAACGAATCTCCTTGACCAGCACATTGAACGACTCGGGCATGCCCGCATCGATGGTGTGCTCGCCTTTGACCAAGTTCTCGTAGACCTTGGTACGTCCGCC
>JAGWXV010000165.1 GCA_018969705.1 Betaproteobacteria bacterium | reverse complement strand
GCCAGATGGTCTGTGCGCTGCTGCGCGAGACGCTCTTTGACCATGCCAGGCGATGCGCCAAGGGCCCGCCTGCCCAGCTCCAGCAGGGCCGACCAGCCGAGAACGCGGTCGTGCTGATAGTTAGAAAGTCCTTTCTCATCCATCACGATCAAACGTGAAAGACTTGGGCACTCGTCCATCACCGACAGCGCCTTATCCAGCTGCTCTTCATCTTCAACAAAGATAAAGCGAGCGCTGCTGTCGTTGATCACATAAGAGAGCTGCTGCGGCGAATCGGTGGGATAGACCCCCACGGTGGCAGCGGCCGCCGAAAGGGTCGCGAGATCCGCCAATACCCACTCTGCACGCGTATTCGAAATAATCGCGACCCGATCCTGAACGGCTAAACCGAGCGCAATCAGGCCGGCGGTGATCGCCTCGACCTGATCGGCCGTTTGCTGCCAGGTCAGCGACTGCCAAATGCCAAATTTTTTGTAACGAAGCCAGACCTGATCGGAGCGTAATGCAACCGCATTCCAAAACATGGCCTGCGCCGTATCACCGGCAAGGGGCGCAGCAGTTTTGCGCTGAGCCCGATCAAATTCCTCGTGAAGTTTCCAGAGATAACGCATGTCGGCTGCCTTAACGCCAGGTCTTTTTCTTTTTCCAGCGGCGATCGCCACGCACACCCTGCTGCTTCATCCCCAGATAAAACTCGCGGATGTCTTCTTTTTCGCGCAGCCGATCACATTGATCCTCCAGGACAACACGGCCGTTTTCCAGCACATAGCCGTAATCGGCGGTATTTAAGGCCATATGGGCATTTTGTTCCACCAATAAAATGCTCGTGCCGCTTTCACGATTAATTCTCACGATGATTTCAAAGATTTCCTTGGTGAGCTTGGGGCTAAGGCCCAGGCTGGGCTCATCCATCAGGATCATCTGCGGTGAAGACAGTAGCGCGCGGGCGATTGCCAGCATCTGCTGCTGGCCGCCGGAGAGTAGGCCGGCATCTTGGTCGCGACGCTGCGCAAGAATCGGGAAATAGCCATAGGCCCGCTCCATATCCTTTGCCACCGCATCGCGGTCACTGCGGGTATAGGCGCCCATCAGCAGGTTTTCGTGCACCGTTAATAACGGAAAAACCTCGCGGCCCTCGGGCACATGGGATAGGCCCATCTGCACAATCCGAGCAGGATCGAATCCCGAGATGTTCTGGTGTCTAAATTCAATCGATCCGCGAAGCGGATCCATGATGCCCGAGATGGTTTTCAGTAACGTAGTCTTGCCTGCACCGTTTGAGCCCAGCAGGGTCACGATGCTGGATGTCGCAACTTTGAGGCTCACGCCACGAATCGCCTTAATCGGCCCGTAGGCGGATTCAACCGAGCTGACTACGAGCAAATCGGAAGTCTGCTGGCTCATGAGGCGGCCTCCGATCCGAGATAGGCTGAGATGACCTCGGGATGGCTTTGCACTTCTTGGGGGGTGCCGACCGCGATCACCCTGCCCTGGTTCATCGCGACAACACGCGATGAGACCCGAAGCACAAGCGACATATCGTGCTCCACCATCATGACCGTGGCGCCCATCTCGCTCACGATATCTCGAATCCAATATACCAATTCATCTGTCTCCTCAGGATTTAATCCCGAAGAAGGCTCATCCAAAAGCAACAGCTCAGGCTGCATGCACAGCGCCCGGCCTAGCTCAACCACCTTACGCACGCCATACGGCAGGCCCGCCACCATCGAATCACGAACCTTCTGCAACCCAAGGAAATCGATCACTTTTTCGACATGCTCGCGGGCGGCAATTTCCTGGCGGTGTGTCGAGGGCAAAAACAAAAGATCGCTCAGAAGATGGGTACGGCTTCGGATGTGATGGCCGATAAGTAGGTTACTGAGCACTGTGGCGTGCTCAAAAAGCTCGATATTTTGAAAAGTCCGCGCAATGCCACGCCAGGCAATCTGATGAGGGACAACTGAGCCCAAGTCTTTGCCTCGATACTCGAGTCTTCCGGAGGTCTCGGGATAGATTCGACTGATCACATTAAATACCGTGGATTTGCCGGCGCCATTCGGGCCAATCAATGTCAGGACCTCACCCGGGGTGACATCAAAACTCACATTGTCGACTGCGAGCAATCCGCCGAATTGACGGGAGATATTCTGAGCGCTAAGCAGGGGCTGTGTCATGGCAGTTGGATGACTTAGCTTAAGCGGTCTGATTTCTGAAACGCCTTTTGGCGCCGAAACATACCCCGCCGATAAAACGGAAAAATCTGAAAATA
>JAGWXV010000164.1 GCA_018969705.1 Betaproteobacteria bacterium | reverse complement strand
CTTCGGGTGAGCGCGTTATACGCAAGCACCGCCGGAATCGCGACCGCCAGGCCGAAGGCGGTCATGATCAGGGCCTCGCCCACCGGGCCTGCGACCTGCTCAATCATGATCTGGCCGCTTCCGGAAATGCTGATCAAGGCCTGATAGATACTCCAGACGGTGCCAAACAATCCCACAAAGGGTGATGTGGCACCGATTGAAGCCAGTGTCACAAGGCCGGTCTCGAGTCGGCCTGTGCAGGCATGCAAGGCCGACCGCAGTCGGCGCGTCACGCGATCCTCCCAGTCGGACTGACCATCTAGGCTCGTCACCTGCCCTGCACGCTGCATCTCCGCTGCCGCATGCGCCATTGGAGCCAACACGGCCGCACTCTCGGATGACTGGAGCTGCTGCAGGCCAGTCTCCAGCGAAGATGCCTGCCAAAAGCGCTCTGCATCCGAAGCGATCTGTTTACGCAGCCGCTGTGATGCCCGGCCTTTGGCGATGATCAGCGTCCATGAAATCACCGACATCACCAGCAAGACAATGGCCGTTAACCAAATCACCGCGTCGGCGTTCGACAGCATGTGGGCTAAGCCCAACGTTGGGTTTGAAGTGGCATTCATGGTGAGATCGTCCTTTAGGCTTGCCGCATTATGTGGCAAAAATCCGCTCAGTTTTCGAGCCGAAACTCCCAGCGCCACTCATACCAGGCGGCAACGGGCCGGCCGCCTTTTAGGGCGGGCACAAACCGCCACTCACGTACCGCTTCAATTGCAGCCCGATCCAGCCGGGCATAGCCGCTGCTTTTGGAGAGCTGTATCTCTCCAGCCCGGCCATCTGGCGAAATCATGACCCGCAGCACGACCGCCCCCTGCTCACCGAGTCTTCGCGACATCTGCGGATAGTCAGGAATTCGGTTGCCACGAAAACTTGCATCGATCATCGGCTGACGCTCCTCGGCTGCCGATGATCGTACGGGATCAGCTGCAGAGCCCACCGAGCTTGATGGCGTTGATACTGCACCCGATGGGCTGGAGGTCACCGACGCTGTCGGCGCAGGGATTGTTGATGGCGGCATATCCTTTGGCTGCTGGACCGACAGATCGCGCTGCGGCTGCGGCATAACTGGATCCACAGCCCGCGGTCTCGGTGCGGCCAACTTAGCCGCACTGGCCTGAACCGCTGATGATTGCAGCTGCAGCTGTATCGGTAATGGACGGGGTGGCGTATCAACTTCATGCTGAACCTCCTGCAGCAGTGCGGCGATCACCAGGCCATGGGCCAATACAACCCAGAGGGCGACGCGCTTCAACTACACAACGTTGACCGAAAAACTGCCAACGCCTTCTGCTGAGACCTGCATCACATCGCCGCGACGCACCTGGCCGACGCCTGCCGGGGTTCCCGTAAAAATTAAATCTCCGGCTTTGAGCTCCCAGGCCTGCGAGATGTGGGCGATGACCTCGCGGACATTCCAAATCATGTGAGAAAAATCACCCCGTTGGCGAACTTCGCCATTAACGGCAAGCGTAATTTCACCCGCAGAGAGCTCTCCCGTCGTCTCGATCGGAACGATGGGCCCAATCGGGGCGCTCCAGTCGAAACCCTTGCCGATACACCAGGGCTTTGATTCTTTTTTCATCGTCGCCTGCAGGTCGCGGCGCGTCATATCGAGGCCCGCGGCATATCCCCAGATATGGTGTGCGGCCTGATCCGCTGCGATATTTTTTCCACCATGGCCGATGGCCACAACCAGCTCGACTTCGTAGTGCAGATCCTGGGTCAGACTCGGATAAGGCCAGTCACGGCTTGCGGCCTGACCCACCTCAAAGAGCGCATCCGACGGCTTGAAGAAAAAAAACGGTGGCTCGCGGCCTGAAGCGCCCATCTCCTTGGCATGGTCGGCATAGTTGCGGCCAACGCAGTACACACGGTGGACCGCAAAACGTTGATCGGCGCCCTGAATCGGAAGGGTAACGGGCGCAACAATCGGCAAAGGCTGCATGTCTAGTACTCCGATGAAAAACCGGTGGGGGCAGGTGCTGCAAAGTTTTCAAATTTAGTGAACTGGCCCAGGAAAGTTAGCCGTACGGTGCCAATCGGACCATTACGTTGCTTGGCAATAATGATCTCGGCAACGCCCTTATCGGGCGTGTCAGGCCGGTAGACCTCGTCGCGATAGATAAACAGAATCAGATCGGCATCCTGCTCGATTGCGCCCGATTCACGAAGATCGCTCATCACCGGCCGTTTATCGGTGCGCTGCTCAACCGTTCGGTTCAGCTGCGATAGGGCCA
>JAGWXV010000163.1 GCA_018969705.1 Betaproteobacteria bacterium | reverse complement strand
GGCGGACAAGGTAATGCGATTGCCAGGCTGGCCCCACTTTTCTGCAAGCTGCGCGCTCTCGATGGCCGAAGTCACCAGGGCCTCGCGCATCACCGCCTGGGCATCCCAGGGCTCGGCGCGTTTGGCGTTTTCATCCATGAGCCGGGCAAGCAGCTCCTGATCCAGACTGCCCCAATTCACGCCAATGCGAACGGGTTTGTCGTACTTGCAGGCGATCTCAATCATGGCACCGAATTGATGGTCCCGCTTTGCGCCGCGCCCAACATTGCCGGGATTGATACGGTATTTGGATAGCGCCTGAGCGCAATCGGGAAACTCAGTCAGCAGCTTGTGTCCATTGAAATGAAAGTCACCAATTAAGGGCACGTCGCAGTTCATCCGATCCAGCTGGTTACGAATCGCCGCGACTTCACGGGCAGCTTCAGGAGTGTTCACCGTAATGCGTACAAGCTCAGAGCCCGCCTGCGCCAGGCCCTGCACCTGAATTGCTGTTGCGATGGCATCGGCCGTGTCGGTGTTGGTCATGGACTGCACCACCACCGGCGCATTACCGCCCACCGTCACCACATTTGCGCCCCAAGCGATATTCATCGCCCGCGTTTTGCGGCGGGCTGCCGGGCCGCAGCCAACTGCGAGGCTAGGCTGCTCAGCACAAGGAAGGGGCGAAGTGTCGGCGCTGCTCATTTCGTTCTCAGTGTGATTTTTGTCCGGTCCTGAATATCACCGGCCAGCTGGCCGCAGGCCGCATCAATATCATCGCCGCGGGTCTTGCGAATCGTGGTGACAAAGCCCTCTTGGGTCAAGAGATCGGCAAATGCGCGCACGCGGGGCCAGGGCGATTTGCGATAACCAGAATTGGGAAACGGATTAAACGGAATGAGGTTGAACTTACACGAGATTTCCTCTGCCCGAATCAACTTCACAAGCTGACGGCAATGATCCAAGGAATCATTAATGCCATCGAGCATTACATACTCAAAAGTCACAAAGTCACGCGGGGCGGGCTCGAGGTAATTGCGTACCGCAACCATCAGCTGCTTTAAGGGATATTTTTTATTTAACGGCACCAGCACATCACGCAAGGCATCGGTTGGAGCATGCAGTGAGACCGCAAGCGCGACAGGGCAATCGCGGGCCAGGCGATCCATCATCGGCACCACACCCGAAGTCGAGACCGTGACCTTACGTCGCGATAAGCCATAGGCATCATCGTTGAGCATGAGCTGCAAGGCGGGCACGAGTTGGTCGTAATTGAGCAAAGGCTCGCCCATGCCCATCATGACCACATTGGTCACCGGCTGCTGCAATTCGTGGCGCGCCCACCAGAGCTGGCCCACGATTTCTGCGGTAGTGAGATTGCGGTTAAAGCCCTGTCGGCCCGTGGAGCAAAACGGGCAGGCCACCGTGCAGCCGGCCTGCGATGAGACGCACAAGGTGCCACGATCGGTCTCTGGAATGAATACGGTCTCGATCGCATTGCCCTGGCCCATATCGAATAGCCATTTGCGGGTGCCGTCTGCAGAGACATGGTCTTGCAGCACTGGGGGCAGCTCCACCGCCGCATCCTGCTCGAGGCCGGCGCGAAAGTCTCGCGCCAGATCGGTCATTGCTGCGAACTCACGGGTCCCGCGCTGGTGGACCCATTTCAAAAGCTGCCGCGCGCGAAACGGCTTTTCCCCCCGAGCCACGCACCAGTCGGTGAGACCTTGGGGGGAGCAGCCCAGCAGGTTCACTTATCTGCTGTAAATCGACATTGCCGGGAAGAAAAAGGCGACTTCCTGGCGAGCGGTTTCGGGCGCATCTGAGCCATGAACCGCGTTGGCATCAATGCTGTCGGCGAAATCTGCGCGAATCGTTCCCGCAGCGGCCTTCTTCGGATCGGTTGCGCCCATGAGGTCACGGTTCTTGGCGATTGCGTTTTCTCCCTCGAGCACCTGAACCATGACTGGCCCCGAAATCATGAACGCCACGAGGTCTTTAAAGAACGGCCGCTCACGATGCACGCCGTAGAAGGCCTCGGCCTCTGCGCGCGAAAGGTGCATCATGCGGGCGGCCACGACCTTCAGGCCGCCTTTCTCAAAGCGTGAGTAGATTTCGCCAATAACGTTTTTGGCGACGGCATCGGGTTTGATGATCGAGAGGGTGCGTTCAATGGCCATGTTGTTAATTCCGGATTTGTCGAGTCGTGAAAAGGGTTTTTTGGGGGCCGCTACAAGCCGCCCGAGGGAAGGAACTTATCCCTACTTGAATTGTCAACTAAACCTGCGATTATACGTGCTG
>JAGWXV010000162.1 GCA_018969705.1 Betaproteobacteria bacterium | reverse complement strand
TTCGACTCGGTCACGCTGTATGGCAGTGATCCTGGCGAGCGGCCGGATGTGTATGGCAAGGTCGGCAACTCGGGGGTCTCAGTGGCCACACTGGAAGACATGAAGACCCTTTATTCGGGATTTGCGCTTTGCTCGCCATCGACTTCTGTCTCCATGACCATCAATGGCCCCGCGCCCACACTACTGGCGATGTTTTTTAATGCAGCGATTGATCAGGCGGCAGAAGCCGCAGCCCAGGAAAAGGGCCGTCCGCTGACTGCAGATGAAGCCCATCTCATCCGCACCGATGTTCTCAAAAATATTCGCGGCACCGTGCAGGCCGACATCCTGAAAGAAGACCAGGGCCAGAACACCTGCATCTTCTCAACCGACTTTAGCCTGAAGGTGATGGGCGACATACAAGAGTACTTTGTCGAAAACGGCGTTCGAAATTTTTACTCGGTCTCGATTTCCGGCTATCACATCGCCGAAGCGGGGGCCAACCCGATTTCTCAGCTGGCCTTCACGCTTGCAAATGCGTTTACCTACGTTGAGTCCTACCTCGCCCGCGGAATGCGAATTGATGATTTCGCACCTAACCTGTCGTTTTTCTTTAGCAACGGAATGGATCCCGAATACGCGGTGCTCGGCCGTGTTGCGCGCCGAATCTGGGCCCTGGCGATGCGGGAAAAATACGGCGCCAACGAGCGCAGCCAGAAGCTGAAGTATCACATCCAGACCTCGGGCCGAAGCCTGCATGCCCAAGAGATTGACTTCAACGATATTCGCACGACGCTGCAGGCGCTCATCGCAATCTACGATAACTGCAACTCCCTGCACACCAACGCCTACGACGAGGCCATCACAACGCCCACCGAGGAAAGCGTCCGCCGAGCGATGGCCATTCAGCTGATTATTAACCGCGAGTGGGGATTATCGCGTTGCGATAATCCAAATCAGGGCTCCTTCATCATTGAAGAGCTCACCGATTTGGTCGAAGAGGCGGTGCTGTCCGAATTTGAGCGGATCTCCGAGCGCGGCGGCGTATTGGGTGCAATGGAAACAGGCTATCAGCGCGGCAAGATCCAAGATGAGTCCATGCATTACGAGCACCTGAAACATACGGGTGAGCTCCAGATTATTGGAGTCAACACCTTTCGCGGGCCCCAGGCTGCCGAGCATCCCGAATCCATTGAACTTGCCCGTTCAACTGAGGATGAGAAGCGCAGCCAGCTGTCACGTCTTGCCCAGTTCCATCAGGCCAACGCCAGCCAGTCCGGCCCCGCGTTGGAACGTTTGAAGCGGGCTGTGATCGAAGACAAAAATGTTTTCGAAGAGTTAATGAACACCGTCCGCTCGTGCTCGCTGGGCCAGATTACCGAGGCCCTGTATGCGGTCGGCGGCCAATACCGTCGCAACATGTAACTTGGACAGGATGACACGTGGTGATTGAAGCAGCCAACACGACCTTTCCTCGCACCCTACGCGAGCACGCCCGGACTCGGCCTGAGCGGCCTGCCTATCGCGAGAAATATCTGGGCATCTGGCAGACCGAGACTTGGCGCGAAAGCTATAACGCCGTGCGTGATCTGGCCTGCGGTCTGGCCAGCCTGGGCTTTAAACGCGGCATGGCGCTCGGCATTATTGGAGATAACCGCCCTCGCTTATATCAGGCCATGCTGGCCGCCCAAAGCTTAGGCGGCATTGCAGTGCCGCTTTATCAGGATTCAATCGCCGCCGAGATGGTCTATGTCTTGCAAAACGCCGAAGTCCATTTTGCCTTTGCTGAGGACCAGGAACAGGTCGACAAGCTGCTTGAAATTAGCCAAGAAGCGAAGCTGAACCACATCTTTTATCTTGATCCCCGCGGCATGCGTAATTACGCCCACGAACACATCAAGCCCATCGAGGAACTCGTATCACTCGGCCGCAGCTTTCATCAATCGAACCCCGATTATTTCGAGCGCGAGGTTGACCTTGGCGCGCCCGATGATGTCTGTGTGATTCTTTACACCTCCGGAACCACCGGCAGGCCCAAGGGCGTCTGCCAGACCCACCGGTCCATGCTTTCATCCGGCCATGGGGCCTGCTCAGTCGATGCGCTGAATGATCACGACAACATCATGGCCTACCTGCCCATGGCCTGGGTCGGTGACTTCCTGTTTTCGATGGCCCAATGCATGGCCAGCGGCTTCACGATCAACTGCCCTGAGTCGCGGGAAACGGTATCGATGGACATGAAAGAGGTCGGCCCGAGTTACTACTTTGCGCCGCCGCGAGTCTACGAGGGGCTGCTGACCTC
>JAGWXV010000161.1 GCA_018969705.1 Betaproteobacteria bacterium | reverse complement strand
TGGCCAACCAGCAGCACTGGTTTGTCCGCGAAACAATCGGCCTGCTGCGCCGTGTGTTGAGCCGGTTAGATGTCTCCTCACGCAGCCTCTTTGCGTTGATTGAGCAGGGATCGTGTTTTGCTGGAACATTCTTGGAGTTGTCCATGGCCTGCGATCGCAGCTACCAGCTTGCCCTGCCTGACGATCAGGCAAAGGCACCGAAGATTGCACTCTCAGAAGTAAATTTTGGTCTTTATCCAATGGCCACGGGCCAGAGCCGAATCGGCCGCCGCTTCTATGAAGAAGCCGCTCCGGTAGCGGCTGCCAAGGCAGCGATCGGTAAGACGCTGGATGCGGATGCGGCCCTCGCGCTGGGCTTAATTACCAGCAACCCCGACGATATCGATTGGGCAGATGAGGTCCGCATTGCAATTGAGGAGCGCTCTGCAATGTCGCCGGATGCGTTGACAGGCATGGAGGCTAATCTGCGCTTTAACGGTGCTGAGACCATGTTCACCAGAATTTTTGGCCGGCTGACTGCCTGGCAGAACTGGATTTTCCAGCGGCCAAATGCCGTTGGCGAGAAGGGCGCACTGAAGGTCTACGGTAAGGGTGAGAAGGCCGCCTTTGATTGGAATCGAGTCTAAAGCCCCGATAGGGCCGATGAGAGCAATTTTTTTTAAAACGTAATTCATAAGACGAGGAGTCGAGCATGTCGAGCATTAACTACAGTGAGAAGATCCCCAATAACGTGAATCTGAGCGAGGACCGCACCCTGCAGCGGGCCCTTGAGCAGTGGCAGCCCAACTATCTGAGCTGGTGGAACGATATGGGCCCCGAGGGCAGCCAAAATTTTGATGTGTATCTGCGCACCGCCACCAGCGTGGATCCGCAGGGCTGGGCCCAATTCGGCCATGTCAAGATGCCCGACTACCGCTGGGGTATTTTCTTAAATCCCGCCGAGGCAGGCCGCAAGATTCATTTTGGCGATCACATCGGCCAGGACGTTTGGCAGGATGTTCCCGGAGAGCATCGTGCGAATCTGCGCCGAATCATTGTTACGCAGGGTGACACCGAGCCCGCATCGGTAGAGCAGCAGCGCCATCTTGGCCTGACCTGCCCAAGCCAATACGATCTGCGCAATTTGTTCCAGGTCAACGTGGAAGAAGGCCGCCACCTCTGGGCCATGGTGTATCTACTGCATAAACATTTCGGCCGCGATGGCCGCGAAGAGGCCGAGGCATTGCTGGAGCGCCGCAGTGGCGAGCAGGATAATCCGCGCATACTGGGCGCCTTTAATGAGAAGACACCGGATTGGCTTTCGTTTTATATGTTTACGTACTTTACGGACCGTGATGGCAAATTCCAGCTCTGCGCTCTGGCAGAGTCCGGCTTTGATCCTCTGGCCCGTACGACACGTTTCATGCTGACCGAAGAGGCCCACCACATGTTCGTGGGTGAATCCGGGGTCTCACGCGTTATCCAGCGGACCTGCGACATGATGAACCAGCTCAAAACAGACGATGTCTCCAAGCTGCGTGCCGCCGGCGTGATTGATCTGCCCACCATCCAGCGCTATCTGAACTTCCACTTCTCAGTGACCATCGATCTGTTTGGTGCCGATGAGTCCAGCAACGCCGCAACCTTTTATAGCTCAGGCTTAAAGGGCCGTTTCGAGGAAGGCAAGCGGATGGATGACCACGTGCTTAAAAATGATACCTACAAGGTGCTTCAGGTCTCAAACGGCAAGCTGGTCGAAAAAGATGTACCGATGCTCAATGCCTTAAACGAAGTCTTGCGTGATGATTACATCAAGGACTCGGTGGGCGGCGTCGACCGCTGGAATAAAGTCATTGAGAAAGCAGGCCTTGATTTCCGTCTTAAAGTGCCGCACAAGGCCTTTAATCGCAAGATCGGCCCACTCTCCACGGTGCATATTTCGCCGGATGGCCGCGTGATTTCGGAAAGCGAGTGGAATGCCAATGTTGATCAGTGGCTCGCCACCGACGAAGATCGCGCCTATGTGGCCTCACTGATGGGTCGCGTAGTAGAGCCCGGTAAGTTTGCCAATTGGATTGCGCCCCCGATCATGGGCATCAATCGGCAGCCGGTGAATTTTGATTACATTCGCTTTAACTGATTTCAGGCGGGGAGACGACAATCATTAACCGGGGGCCACGACCCCCGGGTTTTTTTGTAAGCCAGACGGAGATAAACGATGGGAACCGATGACAGCGCCGTACTCAAGCAACACCTGATCGATCCAGAGATCTGCATTCGCTGTAACACCTGCGAGGCCACCTGTCCGGT
>JAGWXV010000160.1 GCA_018969705.1 Betaproteobacteria bacterium | reverse complement strand
AGACTTCTCGCGGCCCATCCATCAACCGAGATTACCGCATCATGTTTTTTACGCTCTCCAAGACACTGGATTTTTTACTTCAGCCGATCAATCTCCTTGGTATTTTCAGCATTGCGAGCATTGTTTTTTTCTTTTTTTAACCGCCGCAAGCTGGCAAAATTTTTTGGACTCAGTGTCATCGGCGGATGGCTTTTTGTGGGCTATGTACCGCTTGCCACGTTTGTTTTAACTCAGCTGGAAAATATCGTTGCCAGGCCCGATGGGCTGGATTTAAAGGCTTACGACTGTGTGATTGTGTTGGGCGGCGGAACCGGATACGGATTGGTGCCGCTTTTGCGAGACGAGGCGAGCCTACTGGAAAGCGCTGAGCGTCTGACCAAAGCGGTTGAGTTTTCCCGCAAATCACAAGATCTGAAAATTCTTCACACAGGCGGCAGTGGCGCCCTTTTTCATAAAGGCCTCACCGAAAGTGATGTGGCCACTCGATTTTTTGATGAGCAAGGCGTGGCCCGATCGCGCTTGATTTTTGAAAACGAATCGCGCAACACCTATGAAAATGCAGTGTTCTCAAAAAAGCTGCTCAAAGAAAACAATCTGACCCGGCCGCTGCTCATCACCGCCGCCCTGCAGATGCCTCGGGCATCGAAAACCTTTGCCGCTGCTTTTGGCGAGCAAAAGATCACCTTTTATCCTGTCGATTACAAGACCTCTGGCGAGGTCGACTGGCTTCGTTATTCTTGGTCGGATGGTGCGCGGCAATGGAACCTTGCGCTTCGGGAGTTGGCCGGACTCGCGGTTTACAAGTTAACTGGAAAGCTCTAGCCCAAATTGCGACGATGAAGCGCACTTGATAGCATTGGCGGCCCATCCAGGAGGCCATGATGCAGCCCTTTCAGGCAATCATTTGCAATAAGACCGAATCTGCTTACACCGCGACCATCGAAACCGTGGGCGAGGAAGTACTGGTCAGCACGGGCGAGCAGGATGTACTGGTCAAGGTGGATTACTCCACTATCAACTTTAAAGACGGACTGGCCATCACCGGCCGCTCGCCGATCCTGCGTAAGTTCCCAATGTCGCCGGGTATTGATTTCTCGGGCACCGTCCAGACCAGCGGCCATCCGCTGTTTCAGTCCGGCGATGCGGTGGTGCTGACGGGCTGGGGCGTGGGAGAAACGCACCCCGGCGGTCTTGCCCAGTACGCCAAGGTCAAAGGTGACTGGCTCGTGGCAAAGCCAGCGGGCCTGTCGTTAAAACAGACCATGGCCATCGGAACTGCTGGCTACACCGCCATGCTGTGCATTCTCGCCATCGAAAAGCATGGGGTGAAGCCTGCAGATGGGGAAGTGCTGGTGACCGGCGCTGCAGGCGGTGTCGGGTCGATTGCTGTCGCAGTGCTGGCCAAACTGGGCTATCAGGTGGTGGCCTCAACGGGCCGGCTGTCTGAATCTGACTACCTCAAATCACTCGGTGCCGCTGCGATCATGGACCGCAATGAGCTGGCAGGCCCCGGTAAGCCCTTGGGCAAAGAGCGTTGGGCGGCGGTGGTCGATACCGTGGGCAGCCACACCCTGGCCAATGCCTGTGCCACCACGCGCTGGGACGGGGCAGTGGCCGCCTGCGGCTTAGCCCAAGGCATGGATTTCCCCGCAACGGTCGCGCCATTTATTTTGCGCGGCGTGACCCTTTATGGAATCAACAGCGTGACCACGCCACGGCCCAAGCGCGAAATGGTCTGGCAGCGGCTTGCCAAAGACCTGCCGCTGGATCGGCTCGACGCCATGACTCAAGAGATCACACTCACCCGCGCGCTCAGCATCGCACCAGAAATTCTTGCAGGCCAGGTCCGTGGCCGCCTGGTGGTCAATGTCAATCGGCTGTGAATTCGATTCTGAATATCGCCGCGTACAAGTTTGTGCCGATCACAGACCGGGCAGGCTTAAAGGCTGCTCTCACGGCCCAGGCCGAGGCTCGGCAGCTCAGGGGTACGATTCTGATTGCCGAGGAAGGCATCAATCTTTTTTTGGCAGCCACCAAAGACTCCATTCATGATTTTCTGTGCTGGCTAAAAAACGATGAGCGATTTACTGACCTCTGGGCAAAAGAAAGCTGGTCAGACCATCAGCCCTTTCAAAGGTTGCGCATCAAAATTAAATCCGAAATTATCCGTATGAATCACCCGACCATTCGGCCACAGGCAGGCCGGGCGCCCTCGGTTGATCCCGAACAGCTGAATCGCTGGCTGGACCAAGGCCATGATGACCATGGCCGAGAGGTGGTGTTACTCGATACCCGTAATGCCTTTGA
>JAGWXV010000159.1 GCA_018969705.1 Betaproteobacteria bacterium | reverse complement strand
CCACGGGAATAACGACATACAGTACGACTGAAGTAAGCAGCGTATCCCAGGGCACTACGATCGCCGAGATTCCCAGCAGCAGGCCAACAAGGGGTGCAAAGGCGAAAATCATGATCGTGTCATTGATCGCGACTTGGGAGAGTGTAAAAAGCGGGTCACCGTGGGTAAGCCGGCTCCATACAAAAACCATCGCGGTGCAGGGCGCAGCAGCCAGAAGAATTAATCCCGCGATATAGCTGTCAATCTGCTCGGCCGGCAGCAGCGGCGCAAACCAGTGCCGGATGAAGAGCCAGCCAAGAAAAGCCATCGAAAATGGCTTGACTAACCAATTTACAAACAGTGTGACACCAATGCCACGTACATGTTGCCGGATCTCGCGAAGGGCTCCGAAATCAATCCTGACCAGCATGGGGATGATCATGACCCAAATCAAAAGGCCTACGGGGAGATTGACGTTTGCGACCTCTAGAGCGCCGACGGACTGAATTGCCGAAGGAAAGAGCTGTCCGATGGCAACGCCAACCGCGATACAGATGCCGACCCAGAGGGTGAGGTAACGCTCAAAAATGGTCATTCTTATCAGGCGGCTGAGTTTCTAAGTTCTCGATATCAGGACTTCGCAAGATCGCGGACTGTGGTTTGGATCCTAAGTCTCGTTAGGCTTTCTGGCGGAAGGCTCACCAATATTTCTAGCCGTTTGCGAATCAGATGCATGGTCTGTGTAAAGGCCTCGCTTTTTTGCGCATCGCTTCCGCTGATTGCCGATGGGTCCGCATAGCCCCAGTGGGCCGTGGCAGGCTGGCCCGGCCAGATTGGGCAGGCCTCACCAGCTGCGTTATCGCAGACTGTGATCACCAGATCCATGCGGGGCGCATCGGGCTTGCCGAAGACCTCCCAGCTCTTACTGACAAGCCCGTTAGTGTTGATCCCCGCATTTGCGAGCGCCTGGAGTGCGAGCGGGTTGGGCGCTTGATCATCCCGGGGGGAACTGCCGGCCGAGTAGGCCTTGAATCGGCCGCGACCCATATGATTTAGAAGCGCTTCAGCAAGAATGCTGCGCGCCGAGTTATGCGTGCAGAGAAACAACACGTTGAGTGGCGGTGAATTTTCGTTCACGGTCAGGCCCCTTCGCACTTGAAAGCCGTATCGGCGGTATCGATGCATTGCGCGCGACCCTCGCAGCAATTTTTAGAGAGGTAGCCCATGACACGATTCATCTGTGCAAACTCGACCCGATAAATCAGGTTGCGGCCGACGCGCTCTTGATGAATCAGGCCAGCATTGGCCAGCTCCTTAAGGTGAAACGACAGCGTTGCGTTTGGCAGATTGAGTTCATCGCTGAGTGCACCGGGCGTGGCTCCAGATGGTCCCGCCACCACGAGGCTGCGAAAAACCTGCAGCCGACTCGCTTGGGCGAGGGCTGCGAGCGCTTTTAAGACTTGTTTTTTTTCCATGTTTCTAATTATATGGAAATATATGACAAAAGGATGACAGCGCCGCATACCCGGGGTGACCAGGATGCCAACTTGTGTCGAAAGATTGAAGGCAGGAGACTTGCGGGATGTCTTGTCGCCGCCCCCATTTGGCCTGACCTTTTGAGCCTCTCCCCCCGAGCAAAAGCCAGCATCGCCGGCATCGTCGGCCTGCTAATTACCCTGGGCATTGCGCGATTTGCCTATACGCCGATGCTGCCCATCATGCGTGAGCAGGCAGGGCTGGGCCTGGGCGCCGGGGGATGGCTTGCCACCGCCAACTACGCGGGCTACTTCACCGGCGTTTTTCTATGCGGCCGAATCAGCGATTTAAATCTTAAAGATCGCCTATATCGCTGGGGCCTCATTCTGGCGGTGATCAGCACGGCCATGATGGGCATGGTCTCGAGCGAGGTGGGTTGGACAATCTCACGCTTTCTTGCCGGACTGAGCACTGCCGTTGGCATGATAATGGGCGGCGCCTTGGTGATGAACTGGCTGATGCGCAATGGCCACCGCGCCGAGCTCGGCGTGCATTTTTCCGGCGTGGGCCTAAGTGTCGTAATGAGCTCCTTCGCGGTCTTGATGCTATCGGAGCATGTGCTGTGGCGGGAAAACTGGCTCTTTCTCAGCCTTTTGGGCCTTGTTCTGGTGCTGCCTGCATGGGCTTGGCTGCCTAAACCGATGCCGGCCCCTGTAGTGGAGCGCGAATCAAAAATGCACGACCGGCCGCCAACAGTTGCGGTGCGAAGGCTGCTGCTGGCATTTTATTTCTGCGCCGGTGTTGGATTTGTAGTGACCTCGACATTTATTGTCGCAATCGTTAACGCGTTGCCAGAAATGGAAGACGTCGGCTTTTGG
>JAGWXV010000158.1 GCA_018969705.1 Betaproteobacteria bacterium | reverse complement strand
GTTGCCGTTCACATCCTGAATCACCGCAGTGTTCAAGAAATTCTCGAGATGATTGCGATGGTGGGCCGTATCGTCGGAGCGCAAGAAAAAGCCGATGTGCTTGTCAGTCGTCTTGCGGATCGGCTCAACCGGGCAGCACGTTCGGCAGCCAGTGGGCCCAAGCCCAAGGTCTACTTCGAGGAGTGGGATAACCCTATGATCTCCGCTATTCGTTGGGTCTCTGAGCTCATTGAAATCGCTGGCGGCCAGGATTGTTTTCAGGAGCTCTCGGCCCGCAGTCTTGGCAAGGACCGTATCATCCCGGACGCCAAAGCCGTGATTGATCGGGCGCCAGATGTGATCGTAGGCTCGTGGTGCGGAAAGAAATTTCGGCCAGAGCAGGTGGCGCAGCGTCCTGGCTGGCATGAGATTCCGGCGGTTGCCAACGCAATGCTCTTTGAAATTAAAAGCCCACTGATTCTGCAGCCTGGTCCTGCCGCGCTGACCGATGGCTTGGATGGCCTTTGCGCGATTATTGAGAAGTGGCGCCGCATGCAGCAGGCCGCTGCCTAGCGTTTAGCGTTGACAGACTTTTTGTCGGGCGGCCTGAACTGCAAGTGGGGCAGTGCCCGCTGTTGGTCCTCCCGGCAAAGATCCCGCGCGCTGTTGGAGCACGGATGATCGAATCCACTGGGTAATGTCCCGAATGACTTCGGCGGCACGCAGCTGTCGCGTGAGGAGATGCCAGCCCTCTGGATATATTAAAAATTGAACGTGGCTTGGAAGGCTTGAGCTTTCGCCATCCAAGCGCGACAGCCAGCTGCAAACGGGGGCGTGCGGAATGATGCGATCGTTAAGCCCATACAACACCAATGTAGGCGTAGGAAAAGACATCGGATGATGCAGCGCCTGGCCCATTAGATCCGTGACTCCAACGAGGCTGCTGACCCGAGTCTCCTTAATAAAAAGCGGATCACGGCTTAAGTCGCGTGCGACCTCCGGATCGTCGGTGGGTTTTATTCCAAGCGCACGCACGCCGCGGCCAGAGAATGTGAAATTGGGGGCTACCGCATTCATTATTTGCAGGCCCGCCCGCTGAAACCAAGGCATGGTCTCCGCGCCCCAGAGGGCCGGCGCCTTCAGAATGAGTTGACTCACTGGCAACCCCGGCGACTCGGTACTGGCCCGAAGCACGACTGCGCCGCCCATACTCTCTCCAATCACGGTGATCGGCAGGCCGGGGTGCCGATCGCGCAGTTGGTCAACGACCTCGCGTAAATCATCGATCAGCCGATCTGCGCCCGGCCAGACGCCGGGGCTAGGGTTTGCGCCAAAGCCGCGCTGATCATAGGCGTAGACAGTTGCTTGCAGATCAGCGACCAAGCTGCGGGCGAGGGGATCGAAGGCCTTGCTGTAGTCGTTAAATCCATGAACGCCGATCACGACGCGCTGCGGTGTGGCGGCCGACCAGACCCGAAACTGCAAGGGGGTCGCATCCTGTAGGGTCACCACACCGCGCTCGGGCATGGCTAAGGTCGGCAATGCATTCAGAGCTGTGACAGTAAATACAGCCGCAGCGCGTGCGCCGCACATCCGCCAGCATGCTTTTAATGAAGGGATGGGTTTACTCAACAAGTGCAACAGACTTGATTTGACACCAGATGGCCTGACCGACTGCCAGTCCGAGGCGATTGAGTGCACGCCGGGTAACGCGCGCAAGGAGGATGGTCTCGCCACAGCGCACGCTGACCAGGCACTGGGCAGGGTGCCGATCATCGCTAACGGTCTGAATCACACCCTGAATACGATTTTGAATGGTGCTTTGCTCATCCTCGGCCAGGGAGAGGCTGACATCCCGGGCTAAAATACGAATCCGGACTTGCTGCCCAATTGGCTGGCCGTCATCTCGCACCCAGACTTCACCTTGATCAAAACGAATTCGGGCCAGGTGATCGGTTAACTGGCGATCCACTACCATGCCCTCGGTCATGATGCCTGCTTCATCACCAACCATCTGGGCAATGCGCGCATCACTGAGGGTCTGCGCGACCCCGCCGCTTGCCTTAACCCGGCCTTGCTCAAGAATCACGACATGATCAGCGAGTCTTGCAAGCTCATCAAGCGAGTGCGTGACATAAAGCGCTGGAATTTTGAGTTCGTGATGCAGCCGTTCAAGCCAAGGAATAATTTCTTTTTTCCGTGCAATATCGAGCGATGCCATTGGCTCATCCAAAAGAAGGAGCTGTGGCTCAGTGGCGAGGGCACGCGCGATGGCGATGCGTTGTCGCTCACCGCCCGATAGGCCCTGTGGCGCACGAGACAGCAGATGCCCGATGCCCAACAGCTCAATTGCAGC
>JAGWXV010000021.1 GCA_018969705.1 Betaproteobacteria bacterium | reverse complement strand
TCCCAAAACACAAACAACGCGATCGTAAAGCCTGCGGGCGGCAGGATCTGCTGCATAAAATCTTCGCGAGTCATCAGTGCTTACCTCCGATAAGGGAGCGCAGCTCGTGAACGATTTCTTGAAACTCTTGGGTGTAAGTGACCTCGAGGTCCCGCGGACGGGCCAAGGTTACCGAACACTTTTTCAGAATTCGGCCCGGCCGATTCGACATGACATACACCGTATCGGCCAGAAAGACCGCCTCGCGCAGATCGTGGGTCACCAGCATCACCGTGACTTTGCGCTGGGCCTGAATATCACGAAGCGTGCACCAGAGTTCCTCTCGGGTAAAAGCGTCAAGTGCGCCAAAGGGCTCATCGAGCATAAGAATTTCTGGCTCGTGAATAAGCGCCCTGCAGATCGAGGCCCGCTGCTGCATGCCGCCGGAGAGCTGCCAGGGGAATTTTTCTGTAAAGCCGGTAAGCCCCACCGACTCCAGTAACTGCGTCGCTTTCTGCCGATACGCCGCCCGCTCTGAGCGAATACGGCTGCGATGGGGCTGAACAATCTCAAGGGGTAACAACACGTTATCGACGCAAGTCCGCCAGGGCAAAAGATTGCTCGCCTGAAAGGCCATGCCGACTGATTTCAGGGGGCCCTTTACGGGCTGACCATCAACAGCCAGCTTTCCAGAAAAAGGGGGATGTAGGCCCGAAATCAATTTCATCAACGAACTTTTACCGCAGCCTGACGGGCCCACTACGGCGATGAACTCGCCTTTCTGAATCGTCAGACTGACATCTTCAATGGCCTTGGTGGCCTGTGCGCCTTTGCCATAAGCCAAAGCGATTTGATCGAGCTCGACGAGAACATCTTGCATAGCGATCTTATCCGGCTGAAGTGAGAGACCCCTGGGGCAGTCAGACTGCTGAGCCAGGGGAATTTCTTTTAGCGAACGTTGCGCTGATCCCGCGGGGGCAGGAACTCGGCCGTAAAGATCTCGGCTGCCTTGGGCTTATTGGTGTATTTAAAAGTCAGGCCAATCTGGTCGATGGACCTCTCCAGGCGCTTCATATCCACACCACCAAAGCCATTTTTCTGGACATCCGGAGATACAAAATTTCGTGCGAGCGCAAGCTTTAAGCGCTCAAGTTCGACATCGCGGTTAGCAATTGGATTGCGCTTCATCAGTGCGTTGATGGCGGTGTCCGGATTGCGGATCGTGTCTTGCACGCCGCGGATCGTGGCGCGCACAAAACCGGCAACTGCTTTTGGATTGGTACGGGCGAATTCCGGATTCACAATGATGACATTGCCATACAGGTCGACGCCATGGTCACGCATCATCAGAACTACGATGTCGTCGTCTTTGATGCCGTTGGCCTTCAGGTTCATGTAAGAGGAAAACCAAAATCCGGTGATCGCATCCACCTTGCCTTGGGCAAGCATCGGCTCGCGAACTGGAAAACCCACGTTTTCGATTTTTACTTTGGATGCATCAATCTTGTTGGCGTCCACGAAAATCGGCCACTGGGCGTAGGCGCCATCCGGGGCGGGAGCGCCGAGGATCTTGCCCTCGAGGTCCTTGGGTTTGTTGATGCCTTTATTTTTCAGGGTCACGATCGAAAATGCCGGGGTGTCATAAATCATCGTGATGGCACGGATCGGGGCATTCTGAGGGTTATCCCGAAACTTGATCAGCGAGTTAATGTCCGCAAAACCAAACTGGTAGGTGCCCGAGGCAACACGATTAATGCCCTCGACCGAGCCTGTGCCGGGATCAATGGTGACATCTAGGCCCTCTGCTTTGTAGTAGCCGCTATCAATGGCCACAAAGTAAGGAGCAGCAGGCCCCTCAAAGCGCCAATCTAGTGCAAACCGAACGGCGGTTTGCGCCATTGTGGTGCCGGCGAGTGCGGCAAGTGCAATTCCAGCAACAAAATTCTTAATACGCATACATTCTCCTTACCAATCGGTGAGTGCGGGCCGCTGAGCGAAAAAATTGAGCCCTTATTCTAACCTTGAAATCCTTGGCGCTGGCTGCGCTGCACGAGAAGTTGTGCCGTCACCGAGGCCGCGATGACGGCGGGTGATTTCCCGGAGATATCGGGCAGTCCAAGTGGGCAAGTCACGGCAGAAAGCTCTTGCTCCGTGTGGCCGCGATCAAGCAGCCGCTGACGAAATTTTCTCCATTTGGTTTGACTTCCAATGAGGCCAATGAACGGGAAACAGTCAGGGGTTTCCCGACGGCGCAGTAGTGCCGCACGGATGACCTCAAAATCTTCAGCATGGGTGAAACTCATCACGAGCAAGGATGACGCTGCAGCCATTTCGGTGATGCTGGAAGCAACGTCATCGACTGGAGTGATTGTGAGACGAGGATGAGCAAGCTGCGGAAAGATGCCCTCTCGGCTATCGATCCAGGTGAGTACGAAAGGTAACGGTAGCAACGCACGTACGATCGCCTGACCAACATGGCCCCCACCAATCAACGCAACGGGACTACAATCGCCCGTCGGATCACCGAGATGTTCACTCAGCCAATGCGTGCGGTTTGCGCAATACGGCAGTGCCGTGAATCGAAGCCGCATCGCACCGCCACAGCACTGGCCCAGCGATGCGCCCAGCTTGAATTCATGCTCCTGGGGCGGCGGCATCAGATCCAGTGTTGCATGGAGAGTGCGCAGCAGGGATCGGGCAATGCGAATCGACTGATATTCGAGATGGCCGCCGCCGATGGTGTTAAGCGCAAGCTCAGGCGTCACCAGCATCCAGGTGCCGCATGGGCGCGGAGTCGACCCGCGGGTCTGAACGACTTCAATTGCCACTAGAGGCGACTGGCCGATGATGCCAAGACACTCGGAGAGATGAAGCTCTGTGCTCCAGCTTGAATCAAGGCCGAGCTGCATGTCGTGATTTCGCCTGATGCTGAAGAGAGAAAAACACGCGCTCTGGTGTTGCTGATGCATCCAATACAACCGGCATGCTGCCCACCTGGCCAATGGCGTCGCGAATCGCCTCCCAAACGCTGATGGCGAGCATTAAAGGGGGTTCGCCCACGGCCTTGGAACGATAGATGGTGTCCTCGGCGTTTGGTCTTGGCCAAAACCAGACATTCAGCGACTTGGGAGTGTCTCCGGCTGTGGGGATTTTGTAGGTGCTGGGCGCATGAGTCGTAAGGCGGCCCTGCGCATTCCAGACGAGTTCTTCGGTGGTCAGCCAGCCCATGCCTTGAACAAAGCCCCCTTCGATCTGGCCGATATCGATTGCGGGATTAATACTAGTGCCCACATCGTGAAGAATGTCGACCCGATGCACAACATACTCACCGGTGAGCGTATCGATTTCTACTTCGGTGCAGGCAGCCCCGAGTGAAAAATAAAAAAATGGACGGCCGCTCAGCGTTTGGCGGTCATAGTGAATCTTGGGGGTCTTATAAAAACCATCGCTCCAGAGTTGAATCCGCGCCGAGTAGGCCTTTTTCACCAGTTCCACAAAAGCCATCTTTGGCCCGCGGCCAGACTCATCTTGCACGCTATCCGTAGAAAATATGATGTCTTCGGCCTTGCCGTGATGCAGTTGCGCATACAGCGCCGCAAGCCGATGACGGATTTCGAGCGCAGCCAGATGGGCGGCCATCGCATTCAGATCCGTGCCGCTTGAGGCCGCCGTGGCTGATGCGTTGGGAATTTTGGAGGTATCACTGGCGCTGATGCTGACCCGAGATGATGAAACCCCGAGGGTCTGTGCGACCACTTGGCAGACCTTGGTGTGCAGCCCCTGGCCCATTTCAGTGCCGCCATGGTTCACGAGCACACTGCCATCGGTATACACGTGGACCAAGGCGCCGGCCTGATTGAATTGTGTCGCGGTAAATGAGATGCCGAATTTGACTGGCGTAATCGCAATGCCACGCTTAAAGCGAGATGCACTCTGATTCGAAGCGCTGATCTCTTGACGACGCCTGCGATACTCGGCGCGTTTTTCCAGGTCCGCCAGAATTTCATCGATGGGTGCGTCCTCCACATGCATGCCGTAGTGGGTCTCGTCACGGCCTGGGCCACCATAAAGATTGCGAATGCGAACATCGAGTGCATCTCGGTGCAGATGGCGGGCAATATCTCCGATGATGGTCTCGATGGCCATCATGCCCTGCGGGCCACCAAAACCACGAAAGGCCGTTTGACTCTGGCGGTGGGTCTTGCAGCGATAAGAATGAATGTCTACATCGGATAAGAAGTAGGCGTTATCAACATGGAAAATTGCACGGTCTGCTACCGGCCCACTCAAGTCCGCACTGAATCCGCAGTCCACCGCCATGGTGACCTCGAGGCCATGAATCAGGCCTGTCGCATCAAAGCCAACCCGATACTGGTAATGAAAAGGATGGCGCTTGCCCGTGATCATAAAGTCATCATCGCGATCAAGCCGCAGTTTCACCGGCGCACCGCAAAGCATCGCTGCAATGGCGGCCCAGACGGCTGGCTGACCGGCCTGGGTCTCTTTGCCGCCAAATCCACCACCCATGCGTCGGCACTCGATGCGGACTGCATGATTTTCGATTCCTAAAGCGTGGGCAACCCAGTGCTGCACTTCCCCTGGATGCTGCGTGCTGGAGTAAACGAGCCACTGGCCCTGCTCCTGGGGGCAGGCGTAGGCCACCTGGCCTTCGAGATAAAAATGTTCCTGGCCGCCGACACTAAACTCACCCTGGAGCTGATACGGGGATTGCTTTATTTTTTCCTGTGCGCTGCCTCGCGTTACATGAACAGGCGGCAGCACAAAATGCTGCAATTTCACTGCCTGCCAGACATCAAGCACCGGCGGCTTTTCTTTGATTGCCACCCTGACCGCCTTGGCTGCCCGCCTTGCGGCATTGACCGAATCGGCAACCACCAGGCCAATCACTTGGCCGATATGGAGCACCTCCCGTTGCGCAAAGATGGGCTCATCGCCAATCGAGGTGGCCAGCAGCGAATCGCCAGGGATATCTTCTGCTAAAACAACACGCCGCACGCCCGGCATCTGCAGTGCACGCGCGCTATCGACTGAGAGCAAATCGCCGTAAGCGACCGTCGAGAGAATGGGCGCTGCATACAGAGTATTTTTTAATTCTGGAATGTCGTCGATGTAGCGGGCCTCGCCGGTGACCTGGGCCCGAGCGCTCTCGTGGGCAGTGGACTGACCAACTGTCATGGCGCGCTCCACTCGAGCCACGCCCGACGCAGCAATTGGCCGATCGCCTGCGAGCGATACGCAGCAGAGGCGCGCATGTCTGAAATCGGGGTGAATTCTTTTTCGATGCCCTGTGCTGCGTCCTCCATCGCTGACGCAGAAAGCAGCTGGCCCCGAAGCTTTTCCTCTGTGGCGATTGCTCGAGTGGGACGCTCCGCCATGCCGCCCACACCAATACGAATCGCGCTGATTACACCGGCTTTCACGGTCATGGAAAGCGCTAGGGCAACAATCGAGATGTCATCGTCACGACGTTTTGAGAGCTTATACGCTAAGACAAAAGAATCTCTTTCAATTGGAATACTGATCTCGGTGATGAGCTCATCGGCTGCCAAGAGATTCTTGCGATAGCCGGTATAAAACAATTCCACCGCGCAATGCCGCATGCCTGTTGCCGAGCGCAGCGTAAGCCGTGCATTCAAAGCGATCAACAACGGCATCGAGTCGCCAATCGGTGAGCCGGTAGCGATATTGCCGCCCAAAGTGGCCGACTCACGAATCGGCAGCCCCGCGTAGCGATCCAGATATTCCTGGGTGCGAGGAAAATGCCGCTTGAGCACTGCAAATGCACGGCTTAAAGGCACGGCGGCGCCCAGTACAAGTTCATCCGATGTTTCCAAGATGCTGCAGAGTTCTTGTACGCGGGAGACATCAATGATCTTGGCATAGTGATCGTGTCGCTTGGTCACCCAGAGGCCCACATCGGTTGCGCCGCCCACCACTAAGGCCTGCGGGTGTGTCGCACGGGCCATCAAGGCCGAGTCCAATCGCTTGGGCTGAAAATAAAAAGATGCGACCTGAGCCAACGGCAGGGCCTCAGGCAAAGACTGGGTTGCTTGCGATAGGCATGCGACTAAGGCCTCGTGGCTGAGCAGAGCCTTGGGGTAATCCGGCATGCGGCATGCGGCATCCAAGATCGGCCGATAGCCTGTGCAGCGGCAGAGATTTCCGGAGAGATCCGTCTGCGCTTGTTCGCGGGTAATGACAAGGTCATGCCGTACATAACGCTCATACATTGCAAATAAGCTCATGACAAAACCAGGCGTGCAAAAACCGCACTGAGAGCCATGTGTATCCACCATCGCCTGCTGCGCGGGGTGCAGGGATCCGTCGGGTTGCTTGAGGTCCTCAACGGTGAACAGGATCTGATCTTGAATGGAGTGGGCGAATCGAATACAGCTATTGATCGCGTGTAGGCTAGGCCTGCCGTTTTCCAGTCGGCCCACGACGACAGTGCAGGCGCCGCAGTCCCCTTCGGCGCAGCCTTCCTTGGTGCCTTTGAGTTGCAGGTCATCCCGAATCAGCTCCAGCAGGGTTCGATCTGCGGGAATATTCTCCAGGAGCACCTGCCGCCGATTTTTAAAAAAACGTAGCGCCTGTTTTGCCATGCCCACCAAGTTTAGGCAGATTTAGTGACCCACGACGGGTCGTTTAACCACTCGAAGCCTAGGCCCTCTCTAGTCCTCAATTAATTCGTAGCCATGCGTAATTTCCGCGGTCATCCCCAGCATCTTGGTCGCGGAGCAATACTTGGTATGCGACAGGTTAATTGCCCGCTCCACCAGATTGGCCTTGAGCTGCCGGCCGCGTATTCGAAATAGCAGATGGATTTTGGTGAAGACCTTGGGATCGGTCTCGGCCCGCTCAGACGTTGTCGTTACCTCACAGGCCCGCACATCGAGCCCGCTTTTTTTCAGAATTAGCACGACATCGTAGGCAGTACAGGCTGCCGATCCCGCGAGCACGGTCTCCATCGGCCGAGGCCCGAGATTTCGTCCCCCGCCCTCTGGCGCCCCATCCATTACAAAGCTATGCCCCGAGCCTGTCTCGGCGATAAAGCTCATGGTCTCGGGGCCAGCCCAACGGATTGTACATTCCATAATATGAAAAACCTTTTAATTGATGACCCTATATTCAGAAAAGATTGCAATGCAGCAAAAAAGTCGCTACTGTGAAGGCTGTCTCCTCCACCTCCTCCTTTGGTGGATTGCGGCCCCAGGCTTTACGGCCTGGGGCTCTTTTTTTGAAGTTTCCCTTAAAAATCAGTATTCTAGAGGGCTTTCCCGAGTGCAGACCGGTGCTTTTTCAGCTGGGCTGCCGAATGTTGATGAGTGGTGTTCATGAAAACGTTTTCTGCAAAAGCCCAAGAAGTCCATCACGACTGGTTCGTTGTTGATGGAACCAATGCCGTCTTAGGCCGGCTGGCCGCCGAGATTGCCCATCGCCTGCGCGGCAAGCACAAGCCCGAATTCACACCCCATGTGGATACCGGTGACTTCATCGTGGTCGTCAATGCCGACAAGATTCGTGTCACTGGCAATAAGGCCGACGACAAAAAATACTTCCGCCACTCCGGTTATCCGGGCGGGATTTCCGAAACCACCTTTGCCAAGATGCAAGGCCGATTCCCCGGCCGGGCACTCGAGATCGCTGTCAAAGGCATGCTGCCTAAGGGCCCGCTGGGCTACGCCATGATCAAGAAATTAAAGATCTATGCGGGCGACAGCCACCCCCACACTGCACAGCAGCCCAAGCCGCTGGCGCTTCATTAATCCCCAGAAAGAATAATTATGGTCGGTGAATACAACTATGGAACCGGGCGCCGTAAAAGCTCAGTAGCTCGGGTCTTCATTAAAAACGGAAAAGGCAAGTTTCTTGTGAACGGGAAATCGCTGGATCAATATTTCTCGCGGGAAACTGGCCGCATGATGGTGATGCAGCCGCTCGTACTGACCAATCACAACAGCACATTCGATGTCATGGTCAATGTCCATGGCGGCGGTGAGACCGGCCAGGCCGGCGCAGTGCGTCACGGCCTGACCCGCGCCCTGATCGACTACGACGAGGCGCTGAAATCTACACTCTCAAAAGCCGGCCTTGTTACCCGAGATGCCCGCGAAGTAGAGCGCAAAAAGGTGGGTCTGCATAAGGCAAGAAAGCGCAAACAGTTCTCCAAGCGTTAATCGCGAACCGAAACGCATTTGGGTCCAGCAGTCGGGCCCACAACAGACCCCTCCAAGAGTATTCTTCGAGGGGTTTTTTGTTAGAGTGAATTCATCATGATCAGAGTTGGAATCGTTGGCGGCACAGGCTATACCGGGGTAGAGCTGCTCAGGCTCTTGGCCCAGCATCCCCACGTGGAGATCGTTGCGATCACAAGCCGTAAAGAAGCCGGGCTAGAAGTCTGCGGCCTATTTCCCTCGCTGCGCGGACGATTAACACTCAGGTTCTCCGAGCCGGCGAGCGCCCAACTCGAAAAGTGTGACGCAGTTTTTTTCGCCACACCCCATGGCGTTGCGATGGAGCAGGCGCGTGCCCTCTTAGCCGCAGGCGTTAAGGTCATCGACCTTGCAGCAGATTTTCGGCTAAAGGATCCAGCAGAATTCGAGCGTTGGTATAAGACACCGCATACCTGCGCTGATCTTCTCGCTGAGGCGGTCTACGGGCTTCCTGAGGTTAATCGTGAAGCCATTCGCTCGGCCCGACTGATCGGACTGCCCGGCTGCTATCCGACAAGTGTTCAGCTTGGGCTTTTGCCGGTACTTGAACATGGTGGTTTGATCGACACGGCAAGCCTAATTGCCGACTGTAAGTCAGGGGTCAGCGGGGCCGGCCGCAAGGCAGAGCTTCCGATCATGCTTGCCGAAGCCGGAGACAGCGTGAAGGCATATTCGGTCTCGGGGCACCGCCATCTGCCAGAGATCACCCAGGGATTAAAAGCAATCGCTGCGATGGCGGGCAAGGCCCAAGGTGCAAACGATCTCAAAATAGCCTTTGTTCCCCACCTGATGCCAATGATTCGTGGCATTCATTCCACACTCTACGCAAGGGTATTGGGCCATGCTCAGGCCTTTGATTTTCAGACGCTTTATGAACAGCGTTTCGCTGCCGAACCCTTTGTGGACGTGCTTCCCGCGGGGGCCCACCCCGAGACCCGATCGGTAAGGGGGTCTAATTTCATGCGGATCGCCGTGCACAGGCCGCCGGAGACAGATCTTCTCGTGATCCTGGTTGTAGAAGATAATTTGGTGAAAGGTGCCTCCGGACAGGCGGTGCAGGTGCTCAACATCATGTTTGGCCTGCCCGAGACTGCGGGGCTTACCCAGATTCCTGTTTTGCCCTAGGGGGCAGGCAGGCAAACGAATGTGAAAGGATGTCGCAATGAATGCTGCTGTTGAACCGACCGATCTCTCAATGCCCGCACCGCTGATCTTTACCGATGCGGCGGCCGCCAAAGTCAAAGCACTGATTGAGGAAGAGGGCAACTCAGAATTAAAACTGCGCGTGTTTGTTCAAGGCGGGGGCTGCAGTGGCTTTCAGTATGGCTTCACTTTTGATGAAGCCACCAACGAGGACGACACCACCATGGAAAAAAATGGGGTGATGCTGCTCATCGACAGCATGAGTTATCAGTATTTAGTGGGTGCTGAGATCGATTACAAAGAAGATCTCGAGGGCTCTCAGTTTGTGATTAAGAATCCGAATGCCACCACAACCTGTGGCTGCGGATCCAGTTTTTCCGCCTAAGCGTTTCGCTTATCGCGCTCACGTTCAAGCCACGACGGCAGGGAAAGCAACCCTTGCGCCGTGGCGGTGAGCCCCAGCAGCACCGAGCCCAGAAACGCGGCCTCGGCCTGCACCCCGATTGCGGTTAGAAAAAATACGCTTGCCAGCTCGCGCGATCCAAAGCCTCCGATCGAGGCGGGGATCACGGCAGCAAGAAAAATTCCCGCGCAAAGTAAGACCAATGTCGGCAGGCTGAACTGCGCCTGAACAGCCAACAAACAGCAGCAAAAGGCAGCGATTGTCAGGGCCTGTGACAGCACCGAGATTACTAACGAACTTAACGCAGCCTGCAGAAGTTTTGGACTGATTCTCCATAGCGCTAACGGCGAGAGGCTCATCATTAAAATTCCGACGCCGTAGAGAATCTGCAAGGCCTCTGGTGCGCTGATGGTAAGACTCTGGCCTGTAGCCTGCAGAATTAAAAATGCGCCGAGTGCCAGGAAAGACAGCGACCACAGCCCGCTTACCCGATCCAGCAGCACCGATTGAGCCGCCGCTACGTGCGCCATGCCAAGCCGAGAGAGTCCGAGTGTGCGCCAGACATCGCCACCGATAATTCCCCCCGGCAAAACAGTATTTGCGGTCACGCCCTGAAAATAAAGCATGATTGCGGATGGCGATGTCAGCGGCTGCCCAAACTTAACAACGATTGCCTGCCAGCGCAGCGCGCACGCTAAATTCGCCAAAGACGCCAAGATCAATGCCAACAATGCCCACGCCCACTGCGCGGATTCCAGTACTCGGCGCATCTCTGCAGGCTGTAGCTGTGCCAGCAACATCAGGACCAGCGCCAGCCCTGCGGCTGGCTTGATCCATCGCTTCAGGCCGCTGGCGGCTTCCACGGGCGTCGCACGCTGGGCTTCACCAGATACTGTCGGCGGCCCTGTGGTTCATGATAGATCCGTACCAAAAGCTCTCCGATCAGCCCCGTTGCCAGCAGCTGCACACCCACCAAAGTGAGCAAAACCCCGAGCATGAGAAGCGGCCGACCGCCGATATCTGCATCGAGGAAAATCTTTTCCGCGGTAAGCCAAGCCAAGATACCAAGGCCAAAGGCCAGCATCGCAAAGGCAATGCCACCAAAGGCATGGATTGGTCGGTGTAGAAATCGCATCGTGAATCGGATCCAGAGCAAATCAAGGAGCACACGGATCGTTCGATCGATCCCGTACTTCGATACTCCCGCTACTCTCGGCCGGTGATTTACCGGCACTTCAACAATCTTGGCGCCAACCTCAACCGCGAGCGCTGGAATAAAACGGTGCAGTTCCCCATAAAGCCGCAGGCTTTTAATAATCGAGGAGCGATACGCCTTTAGGGCGCAGCCATAATCGTGAAGGGCTACGCGGGTTACCTTTGAAATTAAAGCATTCGCGATCTGTGAAGGCAGCCTGCGTGAGATTGCCGCATCCTGACGCGACTTTCTCCAGCCGCTGACACAGTCGATTTCAGAGTCACTTTCTAAGAGTTCAATCAGGGTGGGAATATCGGCAGGATCGTTTTGAAGGTCTCCATCCAAGGTCACGATGTAATCCCCCTCAGCATGATCAAAGCCTGCCTGAAGGGCTGTCGATTGGCCATAATTTCGAATCAGAAAAATGCAATGCAGCCATGGAAAGTGTTCAGATAAGCGCCGCATCGCTGCTGCCGTGCCATCACGTGAGCCATCATCAATGAGCAACAGCTCAAATGCCCAGCCCGTCGGCAGTAATGCAGCCGATACCTGATCGACTAAGCCAGCAATATTGGCTTCCTCGTTATAGACGGGTATGACAATCGAGACTTTTGGCAAGGGCTAGATCCGAATGGCTTTAGCAGAAGTAGGCGCCATTGTGACAAGAATCCAGGCGACTGCGGCTGAAATGAGATAGACCAAAAAAAAGGAAAAGACCACATCGCTTAAAAAATGTGCGCCAACCGCGATGCGGGTCCAGCCGATCAGGCCCCCACAGGCCAGGCTTAACCAGAGCCAGAGGGAGCTTCGGGCTACAAAATAAAGGGCAACAAAGGAAAACCCGGCTGCCGCGTGGCCACTGGTAAATGCGCAGTTGCGGTCGCACTGATTTGACTTCACCCACGCTGGAGTGAATTGTTTGCTGCCCCCAAAGTCCTGAAGCTCGCGAGGCCGGGCCCGATCCCAGTGGTCCTTAAAAACAGAATTCACCACCAAAGCTGGCCCGAGCACTAGACTAACGGTCACCACGGCAGTCGACAGCACTTTGCTGTGTCGACGAAAGGCTCGAAACAACAAAAGACCCAGCAGCCCCAACAAAATCGCACGGGAAATAGTGTCCACCGCCAAAAAACTCAGTCGCAAAAATTCGTTGTCCTTTAACCAAAACCCGATCAAGGCACCATCACTTGTGCGGCTCGCATCAAAAAAAATCCTGCTGGTTGCGAGATCAAGCTCCGGAAGAAAAAGAAACAAGGCCGAAAAGCCAATACAAATCGGCAGCCCCAGGGTAAGGGCCGCCCGCGATCGGATGCGAACAAGATCAAAAAGCGATTGGCTCGCTATGGAAGTCATGAGTACAGAAAAAAGGAATAACGTTTATTGGTGGGCCCAGTAGGCCTGGATTTTATCCCCCAAATCGCCTACCCGAAGGGCTTGCCGCGATTCAGCGGTAGCGGGGGTGACATCGCGAAAACCGCTTGCGAGCAAATCGCGCACGGCGTCCGCCGGGGCTTGATCGCCAACAAAAACAATCAGTATCCATTGATCGGGGTCGTGCTTCTGATCACGAATATTAAAAAACCAGCTGTAATGGTGATTTCTGCGATTTTGCTGATCCAGGGCATAGGCGGTAAGCCCCTGAATGCCCTTTAAGTTTGCAAGCAGGCGACGGTCCTCGGCGGCCACAATTGCGCCGCGCTCTTTTGCCTTCAGTGAGATCCAGTCGGCCGCCTCTTTCCAGCCCCGTAGCTTCTCAACTGCCCGAATCTTTGGTGCATCGCTGGCGTAGTAGCTATAACTTAATCCGTGAATACAAAGCACTGAAAACAGCAACCCGAACGCAATCGAAAGCTTCAAGAAAACTGAACCCCAGCGATAACTGCGGCTATTGGCCTGATCTGCTGTCCAGAGCCAGCCTACCAAAATGGCGATGGCAAGATAGGCGGGTGCTGCCCAGTTTGCGAAGGCCCTTGAAGTCACGGCTTGCAAAATAATGATCGCAAGCATGGGCAAGGCAAACATCAGCAAAAGACTGATCGGCCGCATGGCCTGGGATGACCATCGGCCCCTCAGAGCTGCTGGCATCCACAACAGCAAAGCGAGCAGCGCGAAAGGGCCCAGCAGTAGAAACTGTGCGGCGCCAAACTCAGCCAATGATTGCAAGGCTCCAAAAAAGGTCCACGGTGCCGCAGCTGGACCCTGCTGGATCTGAGCAATCTCGAGATGATGTGACAGTGTTGGAAAGCCATGAACTGCATTCCAAATTAAGTTGGGAGAAAAAATCAGCACGGCAGTGACTGCAGCAACCCAGGGGCCCCGAGAAAAAAGCCGCCGTTGTGCCAGAAGAACGAGCAGGGCGCTAATGAAAAATACACCCATTGAGTATTTCGCTAGCAACCCAAGGCCTACAGCGATGCCGCAGAAAATCCAGTAGCCCAAGCGTTCGGGGCCGCGGCGATCTGAAAAAGCCTCCGATTGGAAATCAATTGCCTTGACAAAAGCCCATAGGCCCACCGACCAGAACATCAGCAGCCAGGCATCCGTAGTGGCAAAAAGAGAAAGAAATCCGAAAAGCGGTGATGTCAGCAGCAGCAGTGCGGCCGCAAATGCAGCCGCCTTGTTCTGAAACAAGGCCCAGGAGGTCAGCGCGGCGAAAAGCCCAGCAAACCCTAAGGCGAAGGCCTGAGACACTCTGGCGCAGCCCTCGATCCAGTCGGGCCCTCCGAGTCCGACCGCATCGCAGGCCGCCTGATTGGCCGCCAACATCCATGCGATCATGGGGGGCTTGGAGTAGTAGCCGAATGCAAGATCTCGGGCCCAGCCGAGATATTGGGCCTCGTCGACTTGGAGCGGCAGTGGAGAAAAAAAGCCAGACACCGATCGGTAAACGATCAGTGCGAATAATCCAAAAATGACAAATGAGGCCGGGTTTTTAAGCGATTGGCTCAAGGCCTTTAGGTGCCTTATGGCTACTCGACCGCCTTGACCATGTCTTCCACAACTTTCTTCGCATCACCGAAGACCATCATCGTCTGATTCATATAGAAGAGGTCGTTATCAAGGCCGGCATAACCGGCGGCCATGGAGCGCTTATTGACGATCACCGTTTTGGCTTTGTAGGCCTCTAGGATAGGCATACCAAAAATAGGAGACCCGGGTGTGCGCGCTGCGGGGTTCACCACATCGTTGGCACCCAAGACAAGCACGACATCGGTCTGGCCAAACTCGGAGTTGATGTCTTCCATCTCATAGACCTGGTCATAGGGCACCTCCGCCTCGGCAAGCAACACATTCATGTGACCAGGCATGCGGCCTGCTACCGGATGAATTGCATACTTCACCGTAATGCCTTTATGGGTGAGTTTCTCGGTCAACTCTTTGAGCGCATGCTGGGCGCGGGCTACTGCCAGGCCATAGCCGGGCACTATGATCACGGTCTCGGCATTGGTCAGCATAAAGGCTGCATCATCGGGCGAGCCGCTTTTTACCGGGCGCTGTTCGCTGCTACCAGCCGCCACCGCTCCTGATTCGCCACCGAAGCCGCCAAGAATCACATTGAAAAATGATCGATTCATAGCCTTACACATGATGTAAGACAGAATCGCACCGCTTGAGCCCACCAACGACCCTGCGATGATCAGCATGGAGTTATTCAGTGAAAAACCAATACCAGCGGCTGCCCAGCCCGAGTAGCTATTGAGCATGGAGAC
>JAGWXV010000157.1 GCA_018969705.1 Betaproteobacteria bacterium | reverse complement strand
CAGGCCCGCATAGCTGCATCCTGCATCACCGTGCTGGAAGCCGGCCAGTCCGTGATGGCGAGCTTGTGCTGATTGATGCCGGCTGCGAATTGGATGGCTACGCCTCAGACATCACCCGTACCTATCCCGCCAATGGAAAGTTCACTGCCGCACAGCGGGCAGTCTACGATGTGGTCGCCGCCGCGCAGCAGGCCGCGATCGATGCGACGCGGCCGGGCGCACTACTTTCTGACCCCCACGATGCCGCGGTCCGCGTCTTGGCCCAGGGCATGCTGGATTTAAAACTACTGCCGGCATCGTCTGTTGATGGGCTGATTGAGTCAGGAGACTACAAGCGCTTTTACATGCATCGCACCGGCCATTTTTTAGGCCTAGATGTTCATGATGTGGGCGATGTCAAAACCCCATTGGCTGCTGGAATGATCACCACAATTGAGCCCGGCCTGTATATCCGGCCGGCAGGCGACATCGCAGCGGAATTCTGGAATATCGGCATTCGAATCGAAGACGATGCCCACCTGACAACAACCGGCGTTGAGCTGCTCACACGGGGCGTGCCCGTGGCGGCAGCGGCAATTGAAGGGCTTATGCGTGGTTGATCCCCTGATCCGAATCCAGGGGGCGGGCCCGGTTGGCATCATGGCAGCCCTGTTTTTGGTGAAGTACGGCTGGTCACGGTCCGCTATTCAGATCATCGATCCCGCTTTGGATTCGGCTCAGCCCGCGGCGATTGATGACCCAAGAATTTTGGCGCTGTCGCAGGGCACGTTAAGTCGACTTGCCCAGCTTGGATTGGATTGTCATCCGGTGCGCATTCAAGAGATACACGTCTCTTCCCAGGGCCAATTTGGTTCGATGCAAATCAAAAGCGAAAACGCAGGTGTGGCCTCGCTCGGGGGGCTCGTGCCATATTCACAACTTTTGGAAATTCTGCGCAGCCGACTGCACGCTGAAGGCATCAGCGCGGCGGCCTCCGCGCCAGCTGCCGCAGCCATCGCCACTCCCGAGGTTCAGATCATTGCCGAAGGCGGCCTGTATCAGTCAGCCGATCAGTCTTCCAACGATTACGGCATGCGGGTCGTGCGTGATTATCATCAGCACGCGGTCATCGGCTGGGTCCAGACCCAACTGCCTACAGGAGCGACTGCCTACGAGCGCTTCACCGCCGACGGCGCCGTTGCCCTGCTGCCCATGCATCAACGCTACGCCTTGATCTGGTGTGCTGCCGAAGATAAGGCCCAAACGTTTTTTAGTGCAGACTCCACCCGCCAGTGCGAGATGATTGAGACCGTAATGGGTGGGCGTCTCGGCAGAATCCGAAATGTTTCACTCACGGGCAGCTATCCCCTTGGCCTGAAGTGGCGCGAGACGCTGGTCGACGGCAATACGGTCTGGATTGGAAATTCTGCCCAGGCGCTGCACCCCATTGCGGGGCAGGGACTGAATCTCGGATTTCGCGATGCGGAGACCCTCTCGGCCTGCCTGCTGCAGCGGGGCCGGCCTATTGCGGAGCGTCTTTTAGATTATGCGCAACGCCGAAAAACAGACCGCTGGGCAGTGCGAACCGCAACCGATACACTGGCGCGGGCTGCATGGGTTCGCCGATCGATCGGCGCAATGACCTTTATCCCAGGCGCGAAACGTCTCTTGGGTCAGGTCCTGATGTTTGGCGGTTAATCCCGAATAATGCGACTGCAACACCACGATGCCGATCTTTCCTGTCTTTAAAAGTCCGCTCGCCATTGGTCGCCACGTGCTGCCGAATCGGGTGTTCGTTGCGCCGATGGCAGGCGTCACCGATCGGCCCTACCGCCAGCTGTGCAAGCGGCTTGGTGCAGGCTATGCCGTCAGTGAAATGGCCGCCTCAAATGCACTGCTTTGGGCATCCGATAAAACCACGCGTCGTATTAATCACGACGGTGAGATTGCACCAAAAGCGGTGCAGATTGCCGGCGCGGATCCTGACATGATGGCCCAGGCGGCGCGCTTTAATGTCGAGCGAGGCGCCCAGATTATCGATTTGAATATGGGCTGCCCCGCCAAAAAGGTTTGCAATGTCGCGGCGGGCTCTGCACTCATGCAAACACCAAAGCGCATCGCCGAAATTATTCAATCCGTGATCAAGGCGGTCGAGGCCGATGGCATACCCGTCACGCTAAAGATGCGGACCGGCTGGGATCGCGAACATCGAAATGCGCCGGAAATTGCGCGCATGGCCGAAGATCTTGGCATCGCGATGATCACGGTCCACGGCCGTACCCGGGCCGACAAATATCAGGGCATGGCTGAATACGACACCATTGCGGAAATCAAATCACATTCCGGAGTGCCGATTGTGGCCAACGGCGATATCGACAGCCC
>JAGWXV010000156.1 GCA_018969705.1 Betaproteobacteria bacterium | reverse complement strand
TGGTGTTGGCGGAAGGGTATGGGAGTCGAACCCACCAGGGATTGCTGGCAACCCCTATCAGATTTGAAGTCTGACCGGACCACCGGGCCGCGACACCCTTCCATTGAATTTCCTGCGTCATCATTTTCAGTCTAAGTTTTAATGCATGACAAAGGGGTTATCTCTGCGAATCAAGTGGTCATCCCGCACACGGCGCGTGTAACCCACTCGATCAAAAAACTCCAAAATTTGTATCGCTACTTTTCGGCCGCCGCCGATCTGATCGCGGAAATCTGCAGCGCGCACAGCGCCATGCTGATGCTGGAGCTCCCCCACTATCTTTGCCATCTCGCTCACATGTACCGTGAGAAAAAAATGATCCAGAGCCACGAGGGTGACTTCCCCGATTCGGGCAACACGGCGAAGATTGGCACGAATTTCTGCCTCAGGGATGTGGGTCAGCTTGGCGATATCCCTAACCCGCGGCGGATTGTAGGGCGACTCGGCCAGTAGCGGCGCAATCGACTTCCAGAGATTCTCCTCAGCCTTGCTCAGCTCAACGGTGTGGCCTGGCCGGGCCAGGAATGCGCCGCGACGCTCAAGCCGCTGCTGCGCCATGAGTTGATCAACCAGCGCATCAAAAGCATCACTATCGAGTTGTGGGGCCGCTACACGGCGGGCCCGGTTGACTTCAAGGCCCTGCATCTCAGGCTCACGCAGATGGTTCTCATCAATGGCCAGGATGAGCCGGTCCTGATAGCCGGCCCACTGATCCGGATGAAAAACCATTCCAGCAGCCACACGCAGTCCAGCCTGGTCTGCCAGTTGGGCTAAGGCCTGCCCTGTCGCATTCCAGCCCTGACGCAGGCGGTCGATCGCAATCGGGCCTGCGCCCGCCATGACGTTGAGGCATTGCGCATCATCTAAGGTGCGCAGCGATTCGAGGCAGGCAAGCCGCAAGGCCGATCGGCGGCCCCGATGCGGCGGATGGACATCCAAAACCTGGGCGCCCGCCAGGGTGGTCTGGGCCTGGCTATCCCTCAAGATCAGCCGATCGCCACGGCAGATGCTCAGGCCGTCGCTCACCACAACCGAGGCGAAACACTCGGCACCTGGCTGGGCCCGCTCGACATCTAAAGGATAGATACGCGCCATCACGTCTGCTGCGCCATGATGCAGATGGACCTCGAGACCCTGGCCGATGCTTCGGTCGTGCAGCGCAGAGATCGTGAGCGCAACATCAAAGCGCTGTGCGCCATGATCAAGATCAGCGCTGGTGATCCAGCTGCCACGGGGAATCTCTTCCACCGATACGCCAACAAGATTTAAAGCAAGCCGCTGGCCTGCGCTGCCCTGTTGAGCGATTTGATCTTGGGCATGGACCGACCGCACTCGGGCCTGAAGTCGAGATGATCCCGACAGCGGCGCGATGCTGACCGCCTGCCCAACGACGACCGCGCCTGCGTGGGCAGTACCAGTGACGATGGTGCCGACACCGGATAAAGAAAATGCCCGGTCTACAGCAAGCCGAAAATTACTACCCGCCTGCCGGTGTGCCATCTCGGCCGCCTGGGCGAGTAGAAACTCACGCAGGCCCTCGATTCCTTCACCGGTCATCGATGAAACAGGAAATAAAGGCCACTTCTCTGCAGGCTGACCGGCTACTGCCTCAGCGATCGCTGCAACAGCGAGATCCCCTTGGGCCTGTTCAACAACATCAATCTTGGTCACCACGATCGCGCCCCGGCTGATGCCCATCAACCTGAGGATCTCCAGATGCTCGCGGGTCTGCGGCATCGGGCCATCATCGGCTGCAATCACCAAGAGCGCAAAGTCAATTCCGCTGGCCCCCGAGACCATGGCATGTACAAAACGCTCGTGGCCCGGTACATCGATAAAGCCAATTGTGTTTTCCGCTGAAGTTTCCCCCGCCGCGACCGCAAGATAGGCGTAGCCCAGCTCAATTGAAATGCCGCGACGTTTCTCTTCTGGCAGACGATCGGTATCTTTGCCAGTGAGCCTGCGAATCAGGGAGGTCTTGCCGTGATCAATATGCCCGGCAGTGCCGATGATCATGGCCTGGCCTGGCGCAGCGCTTCAATCAGCAGCGCCTCCTCGGTCGGCAAGAGGCATCGGCAATCAAAAACAATTGCGCCATCACTAATGCGGCCAATCACCGGCGTGGACAGCTGACGAAAACGAGCGAGTGTTTCCTGTAGCAATCCGCCGCTGCGTCGCAAGGCGGCCTTGGGGCGCAGCATCACGGCTGCCGAAGGCAGCCGCTCCTCGGGCAGCGCGCCTGATCCAATTTGGCTTGCGCAATCGGCGATCTGCATATCAAACACATCACCGGCAAAAGCTGCAATCGGCCCGGCAACACGGTGGCAGGC
>JAGWXV010000155.1 GCA_018969705.1 Betaproteobacteria bacterium | reverse complement strand
GAGATGGTGATGCCTGGCGATAACGTGAAGATCAAAGTCGCCTTGATTGCTCCGATTGCCATGGAGCAGGGCCTACGCTTTGCGATCCGCGAAGGCGGCCGCACCGTTGGCGCAGGCGTGGTGGCGAAGATTATTGAGTAGGCGAGAAACACTGGCTTAAGGGCAGAAGGGGCATAGCTCAATTGGCAGAGCGTCGGTCTCCAAAACCGAAGGTTGGGGGTTCGATTCCCTCTGCCCCTGCCACCAACGCAGAAAGACACCATGTCGCAGCTTGATCAGGTTCAGTCATCCGGGGCAGTTGATAAGGCCATGTTGGTCGGGGCGGTGCTTGCCCTGTTGGCCGGCATTGTTGGCTTTCATTCGCTTGCGGAGTCGTCGGTCTGGCTGCGGGCAGGCGCGTTGATCGGCGGCATTGTGGTCGGACTGGTCGTTGCGCTGTTATCGCAGTCGGGTCGCAGGTTCATCGGTTTTTCGCAGCATGCGATTGATGAGACCCGCAAAGTGGTCTGGCCCACACGAAAAGAAACCATTCAGACGACCCTGATTGTGTTTGCCTTTGTTCTGGTGATGGCAGTTTTTTTGTGGATCGCCGATAAATTATTGGAGTGGGTCCTCTACGACCTCTTGTTGGGATGGAAGCGTTAATGGCCGCAAAGCGTTGGTATGTAGTTCATGCCTTTTCAGGCATGGAGAAGAGTGTCGCCAAGGCCATCCAGGAGCGGATCGACCGGGCTGGCATGCAGGAATTTTTCGGCCAGATTCTTGTTCCAGTGGAAGAAGTGGTCGAGGTCCGTGGTGGCCAGAAGGCCATCTCGGAGCGTCGTTTCTTTCCCGGCTATGTGCTGGTTGAGATGGAAATGAACGACGAGACCTGGCACTTGGTGAAAAACACCAACAAGGTCACCGGCTTTGTTGGCGGCTCGGGCAGCAAGCCCACGCCAATCTCACAGGCCGAAGTCGACAAGATCATGGCCCAGATGCAAGAGGGCGTTGAGAAGCCGCGCCCCAAGGTGCTCTTTGAAGTGGGCGAAGTGGTCCGCGTCAAAGAGGGCCCCTTCACGGACTTTAACGGCAGCGTTGAGGAAGTGAACTACGAGAAGAATCGTCTGCGGGTGTCGGTCACCATCTTTGGCCGGGCCACACCAGTAGAGCTGGAATTTGGTCAGGTCGAAAAGCTCTGATTGATTGGGTAATTGATGTTGTTGTTGCAGCAGTAAACCGAGGAGCGTTCGCTTAAGGCGGCCGCGATTGAACTCACTAAGGAGCCCTTATGGCAAAGAAGATTGTTGGTTATATCAAGCTGCAGGTGCCTGCAGGTAAGGCCAATCCCTCTCCACCGATTGGTCCCGCGCTTGGTCAGCGCGGTCTAAACATTATGGAATTCTGTAAGGCCTTCAATGCCCAGACGCAAGGCATGGAGCCCGGCCTGCCGATCCCGGTGGTGATCACGGCATTTGCCGACAAGACCTTCACCTTCATCATGAAGACACCGCCTGCAACGGTGTTGATCAAGAAGGCGGCCAAGCTCGACAAGGGCTCTGCAAAGCCACACTCCGATAAGGTCGGAAAGATCACCCGCGCCCAGGCCGAAGAGATTGCAAAAAGCAAGATGCCTGACTTGACGGCCGCAGACCTTGACGCGGCTGTCCGAACGATTGCCGGTAGTGCCCGCAGCATGGGCGTGACCGTTGAAGGAGTGTGATTCTCATGAGCCAGACAAAATCAATAAAGATCCCCGGCTCCAAGCGTTATGCAGCCGCCCGATCCAAGGTCGACCGGGCCAAGCTCTATACCGCCCAGGAGGCCCTCGAGCTTGCCAAGGCATGCGCAACCGCGAAATTTAAAGAGTCAGTTGATGTTGCTGTCCAGCTGGGTATTGATGCGAAAAAATCAGATCAGCTGGTTCGCGGCTCGATCGTGTTGCCCGCGGGCACTGGCAAGACCAAGCGTGTTGCGGTGTTTGCGCAGGGCGAAAAGGCCGAGCAGGCCAAGGCCGCTGGGGCTGACATCGTCGGCATGGACGATCTCGCCGATCGCATCAAAGGCGGCAATATCGATTTTGATGTGCTGATTGCATCGCCGGACACCATGCGGATCGTGGGAACGCTCGGCCAAATTCTTGGCCCCCGCGGACTCATGCCGAATCCGAAGGTCGGCACCGTCTCGGCGGATGTTGCTCAGGCGGTGAAAAACGCCAAGGCAGGCCAGGTGCAGTACCGCACCGACAAGGCCGGCATCGTGCATTGCTCAATTGGCCAGGCGTCGTTTGAGATCGATGCATTGAAAACGAATCTGGTGGCGCTGATTGATGCGCTAAACCGGGCCAAGCCTCAGTCATCAAAAGGAGTGTATCTGCGCAAGGTGGCGATCTC
>JAGWXV010000154.1 GCA_018969705.1 Betaproteobacteria bacterium | reverse complement strand
GGCCCGGCGGCCTGTTGCCAGCGTGTGCACATAGACGATCGGCTTATTGATGCCATTGCGCTCTTCGAAGGAGACATAGGCCAGCCGCGTTCCATCCGGCGACCAGGTCAGAGAAATAATGGGCTCTTTGGAGCGCAGCGCAATCTGGGTATTCTGGCCATCTGCATCGGAGACCACCAGACTGTAGACCGCATCATCGCGGCGAACAAATGCGAGCCGGGTAGCAAAGAATCCGGGCTCACCGGTTAACTTTTCGTAAATAAAATCTGAAATGCGATGGGCAGTGCGCCGTGCTTCAAGCTCGGAGGCGGGTGCAGAAATTGCAAGGCCGCCGAGGCTTGCGTTGCGCGCGGTATCTAGAAGAATAAAGCGTGACTCGAGTCGACCGTCGGTAGACAAGCCAGTGCTGCCAATCACCAGCGCCTCGGCGCCCTTCTGACGCCATTCAGGGAACAGCGGCTCCATTGGGCTGCGCTCGTTGAGCGTGGGCTGCGGCACGCCGGCATCCACAATTGCGATAACGCCGCTTCGGGCGAGATTGGCCCGGATCACATCAGTAATGGTGCGCGAGAAGTTTCTTGCGGGCTCGGGTGCATCGAAGGGTGCGACAGCGACCGGAATCTGTCGCGAGCCAACCCCGGTGATATCAATCCGCAGCGGTGCCTGGGCCTGGGCAACGCTAGCGATCAGCGAGAGAAAACAACCAAAAGCAGCCGCGATTTTCATATCGGCTGATTATAGTCAGCGGTCTTCTTTTGGACGAAAGGCAAGTTCTAATACCCGCGCGACTGTCCCGTCTTTACGCTTTGGCAGTGGGCTTGCAGCCCAGACCGCCCGCTGCACGGCCTCATCCCAGGCAGGGGTGCCACTTGCGCGAATAAGCTTAACCGCTACGACCTCACCGGTGGGCAGCTGATCTACCTGAACAATTGCCTCAGGATTTTCTGCCGACCGATCGGGGTAATTAATCCGCGCTTTGATTCGTGCTTGAATCAGCGATTCGTAATCCGCATCCCGGCCAGTCTTCGATCCAACCTCGGCACCGCCGGCAACCACACCGGTTTTGGTTGTGGCATCTTTGCCTGCGGCCCCCGGCTTTGCGTTCGGGTCAATTCCCAGCCGGGCAAGCTCTGCCCGCCGCTGGGCTTCAAGCTGCTCAGCGGCTTTTTTCTCTGCGAGCTTTTTCTCCTGGGCTTTTTTCTGCGCCTCTTGCTGAGCCTTTAAAACATCCGCTTTTGGCGGCTCGAGTTTCTTGGGTTCTTCTTTCTTAGGCTCAGTTTTTTTTGGCTCCTCTTTTTTCTTCAGGGCGATATCCGCTTTGGTCTCTGGCACCGGAGCAGCGGGAGCAGGTGGTGCTGGCCGCACGGCAGGCGCCGGCGGCGTGAACGTGGCGGGAATATCCCGCGGCATTGCGCTCCAGAGCTCTGCCTGCACAATGGGGGTGCGATCTTTCCATTGCAGCGACAGCAAAAGCGCTGCCGCTAGCAGGCCGTGCATCAGCAATGCTGCACTGACGGCGTTTCGGCTCTCGCGTGCCTCGATGGCGAGCATGGCTATTCCTTGCGTAGGTTTAGCCCAACGCGGGTATATCCCGCCCGCTGCAGTTGATCCATCGCAGCAACCACATGTTCGTAGCGCACTGCTTTTTCTGCCGAGATGATGATGGGCATATCCGAAGCGGTACCCATTGATTTGACTGCTGCCACGATTTCGTCGCGGCCAATCGGTTTTTCTTTTTCTCCCGCGGTATTGCGGCGAAGTGTCGTTGATCCATCCTGGCGAATGGTCACCTCCAGCGCCGCAACGGGAGTCTGGGCCGCCTGGCCCACTTTAGGTAGATCAATGGTGCCGGTCACGATCATGGGCGCAGTCACCATAAAGATAATCAGCAGCACCAGCGTGACGTCGACATAGGGCACGACGTTGATTTCACTCATCATTCGGCGTCTGCCGGATTTGCGAGAGGCGGTGGGGGCACCCATGGTGGTGTCTTGGTGTGCGCCTTAGCGGGCAGCCTGACGCTGCAAAATGTTGGAAAACTCTTCGATAAACCCCTCGAATCGAATACTGAGATGATCGAGGTCAGTGGCGTAGCGGTTATAGGCCACGACTGCAGGAATTGCGGCAAACAGGCCGATCGCAGTCGCGACCAGGGCTTCGGCAATGCCGGGCGCCACACTGGCTAAGGTCGCCTGCTGAACATTTGCCAGCCCTGTGAAGGCATGCATGATTCCCCAGACCGTGCCAAACAGTCCGATATATGGTGATACAGAGCCCGTCGAGGCCAGAAAGGGCAGATTTCGCTCAAGGCCATCAAGCTCGCGTTGAAAGGCGGCGCGCATCGCGCGGCGTGCACCATCAATCATGGCCGATGGCTCCGTGAGGGTGCCCGACCG
>JAGWXV010000153.1 GCA_018969705.1 Betaproteobacteria bacterium | reverse complement strand
CTGGATTGGGCTGGCCTGTGATCCGGAGTATGGCGGCCAGGGCCTGCCTGCGCTGCTGTCCACGGCAGTCAATGAAATGTGGAATAGCGCCAACATGGCCTTCACACTTTGTCCGCTACTGACTGCTGGCGCAATCGATGCAATCACGCACCACGGTTCGGCCGAGCAAAAGGCAATGTATCTGCCCAATCTGATTTCGGGAAAGTGGGCCGGCACCATGAATCTGACTGAGCCAAATGCGGGCTCCGACCTCTCGGTGGTGGCCACCAAAGCCGTGCCGGCTGGCGATGGCACTTATAAAATTTCGGGCACGAAGATTTACATCACCTACGGTGAGCATGATTTCACCGAAAACATTATTCACCTGGTGTTGGCCCGTCTGCCGGATGCACCCGCAGGCGTTAAAGGCATCTCTCTGTTTATTGTGCCCAAGTTTTTAGTGAAGTCTGATGGATCCCTTGGCGCGCGAAACGATCTGAAATGTATTTCGTTAGAACATAAGCTTGGAATTCATGCGAGCCCTACTGCCGTGATGTCTTATGGTGAGTCCGGCGGGGCAACCGGGTTTTTAGTGGGCCAGGCCAATCGCGGCCTGGAGTACATGTTCACAATGATGAATGCGGCCCGTCTTGGCGTGGGACTTGAGGGCGTAGGAATTTCTGAGCGGGCCTACCAGCAGGCCGCAGGCTATGCCATGCAGCGTGTGCAGGGGAAAATCGCCGGAAAGCCGGGCAATCTTCCGATTGCGCACCATCCCGATGTCTCGCGCATGCTGATGACGATGCGAGCGCAGATTCAGGCCATGCGGGCATTGGCATTTTTTGCGGCTGCCGAGTCGGATAAAGCGCTGCGGCACGCCGATGCCGCAGCGCGCGGGGCCGCACAGGCCCGACTTGATTTCTTGATTCCGATTGTCAAAGGCTGGTGCACCGAGCAGGCGGTGGAGATCACCTCTTTAGGTGTACAGGTCCATGGCGGCATGGGCTTTGTGGAAGAAACGGGCGCTGCACAGCATTTCCGGGATGCACGCATTACGCCGATCTACGAGGGAACCACTGGCATTCAGGCCAATGATCTTTTGGGTAGGAAAATTGTGCGTGATGGCGGTAAAGAGGCAAAATGCCTGCTGGAAGAGATGAAGGCAACGGCAGCTAGTCTTCAGTCTTCTCCCGATATGGAGATGAAAGCGATGGGGGCTGCATTGGGTTCAGCCATCTTGGCGCTTGATCGTGCGGTTGAATGGATGGTCGAGACATTTCCAAAAAATGCGCCTGCAGCCCTTGCAGGTGCTTATCCGTTAATGAAGTGTTTTGGTATCGTGGCCGGAGGCTGGCTACTCGGAAAATCAGCAGCGATTGCAAAAGCAAAAGTAAGCCAGGGTGCCAGCGATCATTTCTATGCACAGAAGATTGGCGTTGCGACTTTCTACACCCACCATATCCTGAGTGCTGCGGCAGGGCTTGCCCAATCGGTGCGGGTCGGCGAGGAAGTCATCACCGCCATGGAGCATGGCCTAAATGATTTGCTGACCTCGTAAGGTCAATTGGGCCCCTTGGGGGGCCTGCTCGCCACTAGGCATCAAACTTCACGCCCTGGGCAAGCGGTAAATCTTGGCCGTAGTTAATTGTGTTGGTGGCGCGGCGCATGTAGGACTTCCATGCATCCGATCCCGACTCGCGGCCGCCGCCTGTTTGCTTTTCTCCGCCAAAGGCGCCACCAATTTCTGCGCCCGAGGTCCCCAGGTTCACATTGGCAATTCCACAATCGGATCCCGTGGCGGATAGGAATCGCTCTGCCTCTGTTAGGTCATTGGTGAAAATGGCAGACGATAGCCCCTGGGGCACATCGTTATTAATAGTTATTGCTTCCTCCAGAGTGTCATACGGAATGACATAAAGAATCGGCGCAAAGGTTTCTTCTTTTACGATCGCGGTCTGCGATGGCATGACGACAAGGGCCGGGCGGGCATACCAGGCGTTCGTAAACCGCTCTTCAAGCGCCCGCTCTCCGCCAAAGATTTTTCCGCCTTCGGCCCGCGCTTGGGTGAGTGCGGCCTGCATCGCCATGAAAGCACGCTCATCAATAAGCGGCCCAACCAGGACGCCTGCCTCGGTTGGATTGCCGATGGGAAGACTCGCTCGTGCGGCGTTGAGCCTTTTGATGACGGCATCCAAGATGGATCGATGCACAATGAGTCGACGGCTAGTTGTACATCGCTGGCCTGCCGTTCCCCACGCACCAAAAACAATGCCGCGAATCGCGAGATCAAGATTTGCGGTTGGCGAAACAATCACGGCGTTATTGCCACCCAGCTCTAATAAGCATTTGCCAAACCGAGCTGCGACACGCGGTGCAAGGTCTGCACCCATGCGGCAGCTGCCCGTTGCCGAGACAAGCGCGACTCTTGAGTC
>JAGWXV010000152.1 GCA_018969705.1 Betaproteobacteria bacterium | reverse complement strand
ACTCCACAGCGATCAGTAGGACCGGCGTGGCCACCGGCATCACCGACCTCAGCACTTTTATTCTCGGCACGATTTTTATCGTGCTGCTGCCCGGCCCCAATTCTCTTTATGTCATGACCCTGGCCTCGCGCCGGGGCCTGCTGGCCGGCTATCGGGCGGCCTGCGGCATCTTTGTCGGCGATACGGTGCTGATGCTGCTGGCCGCCACTGGGGCGGCCTCGGCTTTACATGCATCACCAGCGGCATTTGCGGTGCTGAAATATGCCGGCGCAGGTTATCTGGCCTGGCTGGGCCTAGGGCTCATGCGGGCGGCCTTCTGGCGCGGCACAGCACACAGCACAGCGCCAGCGACTTCGCAGCGCCTGGGCATGCAGGCGCCCTTTCGAACGGCCCTGGTGATTAGCCTACTGAATCCCAAGGCAATCATGTTTTTCATTTCTTTTTTTATTCAGTTCGTTGATCCGAACTTCAGCCAGCCCGCACTCTCATTTCTGATTCTCGGCATCATCGTGCAAATTGTCAGCGCGCTGTATCTCTCCGCGCTGATTCTTGGCGGCACGCGGCTTTCAAAACACTTCAGTCGGACCCCCTGGGTTGCCGCAACCGGCAAGGCCACGGTGGGCGCCTTATTTATCGGATTTGCCGTCAAGCTTGCGCTGTGATTAATCCGTGAGCTGCGGCTCATTGCGGGCCACTGCCACGATGGTGCGTAGTAATAGCCAAAGAATCAGCAGCGTTGAAAATGCCACCATGGCCACTGCCAAGGCCTGGTTAAATGCACCGCTTTCAAACTGGGCATAAACCAATGCCGCATTGGTAAATGCCGCGCTCGGAAATGAAAAAGCCCACCATGACACATAAAACGACAGCCGCAGAAAGCGCCGAATCTGTGTGAATAAAAATAGTGCAAAAAATATCGCGATGCCAAACAGCACATGGCCCATCGCATCCAGCGGGGCCGATCCGGGATGCTGGCCGGTCAGCTGAAGCCAGGATAAAAACGCAACCGCAGGCGGGGCCAGCAAAATGCACAGTGTTGGCACCAGACGCTCAGGCAGTGCGGGCTGCACAAACAACAGCCGCTGCAGCACCACGGTCAGCAGCACCAGCCAGAACAAAATTCCGACTGCAAAAAACCACCAAGAGATTTCTAAAAAACCCAGCCGCACCCCTGCAAGTGGCAGCACCACATTGGCCACGGCAGGAATAAACCAGGCCGGCGTGGCATGCAGAGGCTGAAGGCTCTCGCGATGAATCCAGGCGTTGAACACCATCACCATCGCAATGGCTTGCAGCACAGCACCGATCACCCACAAGGGCAGCGCCAGCGGCGCAAAGGCCCCGAGCGCCACAGTTGCCGTCAGCGCAAAAGAAACCGAGACCGCTGCAAAAAACGATGACTTCACCGGGTGCTGCCATTCCTCGTAGACCCGCTGATGATTGCGGGCCCACTTCTTGGCGTAGAGCGCCAAAAGCAGCACAAAGGCCAGGCCATCAATGACTGCGAATACCACTGCCAGCGGCCCGGCAACGCCCGGCAGCCACCCGAGATTGGCCAGCTTGCCCCAGACCAGGGCCAGGCCCGATAAGCCCATCACCATGGCAAAGGCGCCGATTGGCGTGGCATCTAAAAACGGGTTGCCGGAGGGGCTATGGGGGGCTGCAGATGGCGAACTTGGTGTGGACATTGGGCAAATATGGGCGGGATTGGGGTAAGGGAATCCAAAACAACTGTGGATGGGACGCTTGCAGTTTATCCATGAACCCAGTACTGTACGTCTATCCAGTAAACGATTTCGGACCCTATGAAGACTCTGACCCCCCGGCAACAGGAAATTCTTGACCTGATCAGCGCCCACATCGCCAAGACAGGCTTTCCCCCAACCCGCATGGATATCTGCAATGCCCTGGGATTTAAGTCCCCCAATGCGGCCGAAGAGCACCTGCGGGCCTTGGAGCGCAAGGGCGCGATTAGCCTCAGCTCAGGCACCTCGCGCGGTATTCGCCTGCTGCATGCTGCACCCCGCAGCACCTTTACTGAAGCGTCCGGCCTGGGCATTCCGCTAATTGGCCGAGTAGCAGCAGGCCAGCCCATGCTGGCCCAGGAACACATCGAGGCCCACTACAGCATTGATTCCGGCTTATTTGCCCAGATGCCGGATTACTTCTTAAAAGTCCGCGGCATGAGCATGCGTGATGCCGGCATCCTGGAAGATGATCTCTTGGCGGTGAAAAAAATCTCTGGCTTATCGCAGCTTCGCAATGGCCAGATCGTCGTGGCTCGGCTGCACGATGAAGTCACTGTCAAACGCTTTCAGCATCAAGGCCGCGAAATTCATCTTCTGCCTGAAAATCCTGCATTCAAGCCCATCGTTGTGCCCGACAGCGATCCTGATTTGGCCATTGAGGGCCT
>JAGWXV010000151.1 GCA_018969705.1 Betaproteobacteria bacterium | reverse complement strand
CCCTTATGCGCAGGCTCATTCTTCGGCGCCCGGAGCGCCTCTGGACCCTCGGCCCGGCCGTTTTTGGCGTGATGATGGCGGCCATCACGGCCTTTGGTTTATCGGGCATCTCCGAGGCCGAATCTCGGGTGCTGAATCAGCAGGTCGCCATTGAAATCAAGCCCGAGGCCCTTGAACACCAGATGAGGGCACTCGCTGCCCATGGCCTTGAGCTGACCCGCGAAGACGAGGTCCGAAAAAACGATTCATTTGAAAGCCTCTTGGAGCGGCTCGGTGTCGAGGATCGGGACGCCCGGCAATATCTGCGCAAAGACACACGGACCGCCGGCATTTTGCGCAACAGTGCTGGACAGACCGCACTGGTCAGAACGGACCTAGAGGGCAGGCTGTTGCGGCTTCAGCTGCTCAACAAGTTGGATGCCTGGATCGTTGAGCGGACCGGCGAAGGCCAATTCACGACCCGCACTGCGCGACTGGGATCCGAGATGCGCATTGAGCACCGCTCAGTGCAGGTGGGCCGATCCTTTTACGGCGCAATGGACGAGGCCGGCGTGCCAGAGGCCATCACAGAACAGGTTGTGACCTTATTTGAATCGGATCTTGATTTCCGTCGGCAGGTAAGTTCAGGCGATATCGTGCGCGTGATTTATGAAAACCAGCTGGTTGGAGGCCGCGATATCGGTGCTTTCAAGCTCCTCGCGGTCCGATTTGAGGCAGGACAGAAGACCTATGAGGCCCTGTATTTCGAACATCCCGAAACCCGCAAGGGCAATTACTACGATGCCCAGGGCCGCTCGGTAAAACGCGGATTTCTCGCCGAGCCGTTGCGCTACACACGGATGTCATCGGGATTCACAACATATCGCCTGCATCCGCTTTTCGGTGATCCGCGGGCCCACCGTGGCCTTGACTATGCCGCACCCTATGGCACGCCAGTGCGCAGCGTGGCCGATGGTGTTGTGGTGTCTAAGGGCTGGAGCACCGGCTATGGCAACACAGTTGAAATCAAACACAATGAACGTTACTCCACGCTTTATGCCCACCTCAGCGATTACGCACCCAAGATGGCGCGAGGAAAAAACGTCAATATGGGTGAGGTCATCGGATTTGTGGGCACCACCGGCTGGGCCACCGGCCCCCATCTTCATTATGAATTTCGAGTCAACGGCCGGCATGTGGATCCGAGCCGCATCATCGCGGAAAATCCGCAGGTGCCGAGTCTCACCGGCAGCGCACTGAAAAGTTTTGAAGTAGCGGCAACCGATCTGCGTGGCCGGTTATCGCTTCTTGATAACGTAAATACGGCCCGGGCCCAGTAGGCCATGAAACTCATCGCGGGCGTGATGACGGGCACCAGCATGGATGCCATTGACATCGCGGTCCTGCAGATCGGCGAAACGATAACGCTGGGCCAGGTTCGGCAAGACATTTCCCTGCGCGGATTTTTTTCTCGGCCGATTGATGCGGCCCTTCGAGAGGCGCTTTTTGAATTACAGCAGCGCGGCGATGATGAACTGCATCGTAGCGCACTGGTGGCCAATAGTTTTGCTGATGCAATCAGCCGCACAGTACTTGAGTGCCTGGTCCATCTACAACTTTCTAGCCGGGATGTCATTGCACTGGGCGTGCATGGCCAAACCCTGCGGCATCAGCCGCGGCTGGGATACTCGATCCAACTCAACGCTCCCGCCCGTATCGCAGAGACGACCGGCATCACGGTGATCTCCGATTTCCGTAGCCGAGACATTGCAGCGGCAGGCCAAGGCGCGCCATTGGTGCCCGCCTTTCATCAGGCCCTTTTTGCGGACCCCAAAGCGCTGCGTGCTGTGGTCAATATTGGTGGCATCGCCAATATCTCCTGGCTGGGCCCCATGCTCTTGGGCTATGACACTGGGCCAGGCAATCTCTTGATGGATGCCTGGACAGAGCGCCATCTGGGCCAGGCCTTCGATACCAACGGGCAGTGGGCCTCCAGCGGCCAGGCCCACAAGCTGCTGCTCAAAGCCATGCTGGGTGATCCATTTTTTGCGTATGCGCCACCCCGCAGCACTGGCCGTGAACTTTTCAATGCCGCATGGATTGATAGTTTTTTATGTCAGTCGGCATTTGCAGGAATTGCCGCGCAGGATGTACAGGCGACACTACTTGCCTTAACGGCCGATAGCATCGCCGGTGAAATCGCACGGCTAGAGCGGCTTGCCAAGAATGAACGGCAGCCCCTGTGTGATCAGGTCCTAATTTGTGGTGGCGGTGCGCGTAATTCTGCGCTGATGCAGCGGCTATCGGAATCGATCCGAAAGGCAGTGGGCCGTGATTTACCGGTCCAGTCCACCGAAGCGATGGGCTGGTCACCGCAGGCCATCGAGGCTGCAGCGTTTGCCTGGCTTGCCAGTCGCACCCTCGCGGGGCAGTCGGGCAA
>JAGWXV010000150.1 GCA_018969705.1 Betaproteobacteria bacterium | reverse complement strand
AAGGCCATCTTGTTGTGTGAGTCGGACGGCACCCCCGAAGAAGTCGAAGAAGAAATCGGCCGCATGAAGGAAGTGCTGCGCTCCAGTGGCGCTACCGATCTCAAGGTCTCTGAATCCGAAGAACAGCGGCTGCGCTTTTGGTCGGGAAGAAAAAATGCGTTTCCGGCCGCCGGCCGTGTCGCTGCTGACTACTACTGCATGGACGGCACCATTCCGCGTGCCAAACTCGGCGAGATGCTTAATCGTATTGCCGAAATGGAGGCCCGCTATGGTTTGGGATGTTTAAATGTTTTTCATGCGGGCGATGGCAACTTACACCCTTTGATCTTATTTGATGCATCAAAGCCAGGGGAATTTCATCGCGCTGAACTTTTTGGCGCTGAAATTCTTGAGGCCTGCGTGGAGTATGGAGGCACGGTAACGGGTGAGCATGGCGTAGGCATAGAGAAGATCAACAGCATGTGTGTTCAGTTCTCACCCCAGGAGCGAATCGCATTTTTTGCAGTCAAGCGCGGCTTCGATCCTGCTGGCTTACTTAATCCGGGCAAGGCGATTCCTACGCTGTCGCGCTGTGCGGAATACGGCAAGATGCATGTGCACCGCGGCGCACTAAAGTTTCCGGATCTGCCCCGCCTCTGATGTCACCTCCAACACCGTTTGATCCGGACTGGCTGCGCCAGTCATCGGAAATGATTCTTCAGGCGGGCCGGCTCGGCCAGTCGCTGACCATTCGTGGCCAGGGCTCGAAGGATTTTTATGGCGGTCTGTCGGCGGCCAATCATCCTGTTCTCACGACATTGCCGCACACGGGAATTGTCGACTACGACCCGGCGGAGCTGGTGGTGGTGGCCCGCAGCGGTACGGCTATTAAAGAGCTCGAATCGGTTTTGGCCAAGTCTCAGCAGATGCTGGCCTTTGAGCCGCCGCGTTTCGGCGGCCGCGGAACGATCGGCGGCATGATTGCATCGGGCCTGTCGGGCCCACGTCGGCTTTCGGCGGGCGCTGCAAAAGATTTTGTATTGGGCATGACGATCCTGGATGCGCAGGCACAGGCCCTGCGTTTTGGCGGCACGGTGATGAAAAACGTTGCCGGCTACGACATGTCGCGGCTGCATACCGGTGCGATGGGTACACTTGGCCTCATTGTCGATGTCTCATTAAAGGTGTTGCCTGTGCCACCTGCGGAGGCCACCCTAATCTTTGAGGTGGCAGCACAGGAGTCCATCACCTTGACGAATACATGGATGGGCCAGCCGTTGCCGATTGCTGCGACCTGCTGGTGTGATGGCCATCTTCACCTCCGGCTCGCAGGCGCCGCGGCCGCGGTGCGGGCGGCCCGGGAAAAGCTCGGCGGTGAGTCGATGCCGGATCCTGAGGCCCGTGATTTTTGGGCCAGGCTCCGCGATCATGATCATGATTTTTTCTCGGTGAACTCGGCCGCTCCGGATCATCATCTCTGGCGTCTCTCAGTGCCGTCGATAGCCCCTCATTTCGATGGCGTGACGGATCCCCAGTGGATTGAGTGGGGTGGCGCATTGCGATGGGTCAAGACTCGCGCCTCCGCAGCCGCGTTAAGGGCCTGGGCATCAGCGCAGGGTGGCCATGCGACATGTTTTCGTCCGGCCTCCGACACCATTCGGCATCAGGGCAGCTTCACGCCGCCGGATGCAGCGCTGATGAAAATTCATCAGCGACTGAAACAAGAATTGGACCATCAGAGAATTTTTAATCCAGATCGGCTCTATCCCGGGCTCTAAGGAATTTTGTTGTCATGGAAACGACGCTTGCTCCTCGTTATGCCCAATCGCCGCAAGGCCTCACCGCCCAGGAGATTCTTCGGCGTTGCGTGCACTGCGGATTTTGTACCGCGACTTGCCCGACCTATCAGATTCTTGGTGATGAGCGTGATGGCCCCCGGGGCCGGATCTATCTAATTAAACAGATTGCCGAAGGCGCCGATGTTGGCCGTGAAACCCAGACCCATCTCGATCGTTGTTTGACCTGTCGCAACTGCGAGACCACCTGCCCTTCGGGCGTGGAGTACGGCAAGCTTGTTGATATTGGCCGTGAATGGATTGAAGATCGTTTGCAGCGTCCACGTGTTGAGCGCTGGATGCGGCAGCTCTTAAAGGCAGGGCTCACGTCGTCCTGGTTTGGGCCCGCCATGCGGCTTGGCCAGCAGATCCGTGGCCTGCTGCCGGCATCGCTGAAAGCAAAAGTTCCTGCCTATCGGCCACCGGGACCTATTCCCCATCGTCAACATGCGCACAAAGTAATTTTGTTAAAAGGCTGCGTGCAGCCGGCAATGATTCCAGCCATTGATGCGGCCACACAGCGTGTCTTAGATGCCCTTGAGTTTTCATCTCAGATCGTCCCCGGCTCGGGCTGCTGCGGGGCCATTCGTCATCATCTCGCGGATGCTGCGGGCGGCCTGGCCGATGCGCGTCGCAATATTGA
>JAGWXV010000149.1 GCA_018969705.1 Betaproteobacteria bacterium | reverse complement strand
CCACCGAACATCAGCTGCTGATGCGCAAAGTGGATGACTTTGTGCAGGACCGGTTGATTCCGCTTGAGCAAGATCACTCCAGCTTTGATGCCCATGAGAATGTGCGTGAAGATTTATTGCAGACCCTGCGCCAAGAGGTCAAAGTGTTGGGGCTGTTTTCACCGCAGATGCCCAAATCCCGAGGCGGGCTGGGCTTAACGCCAGTTGGCCAAGCGTTGCTTTATGAGCGGATGAACCGTTCAATTTTTGGGCCGGTGTGTTTTAACTGTGCCGCGCCCGATGACGGCAACATGACTGTGCTTTCCAAAGTGGCCACCCAGGCCCAGCAAGACAAATGGCTGGATCCGATTGTCGATGGCCGTGTGCGCTCGGCCTTTGTCATGACTGAGCCTCACCCAGGCGGCGGATCAGACCCAGGAATGATTCGCACCCGGGCAGAGAAAAAAGGCGATCGCTGGGTGGTCCATGGCCAGAAGTGGTTCATTACAGGCGCGGGTGTGGCGAGCCACTTCATTTTGATTGCCAAAACCGGTGAAGGCTCGCGGGATGGGCTCACCGCATTTGCATTTCATCGCGACGATCCCGGCTGGGAGATTGTCCGCAGAATCCCGATCATGGGGCCAGAGGAGCACGGCGGCCACTGTGAACTCAAATTCGATGGCCTAGAAATCCCCGATGAACACCGGCTCATGGAAGTCGGCCAGGGCTTAAAGCTCACCCAGATTCGGCTGGGCTTGGCGCGATTGACACACTGCATGCGTTGGCTGGGCTTGGCGCAGCGCTGCATGGAAATTGCTGGCAGCTATGTCAGTGAGCGCGAGGGCTTTGGAATCAAGCTTGTGGATCGCGAGAGCGTGCAGATGCAGCTTGGCCGAGTGGCTATGGCCATTGATACTGGAAGGCTGCTGACCATGCGCGCTGCATGGCGTTTGGAGCAGGGCAAAAAAGCAAGGCCTGAGATTTCAATGGCCAAGATTCAGGTGGCCGACACGCTGCATCTGGCGGCAGACACGGCGATTCAGCTCTGCGGCGCCCGCGGCTACAGCAAAGACACGATCCTTGAATGGATCTATCGCTATGCCCGGCAGGCTCGGCTCGTGGATGGCGCAAGCGAGGTCCATCAGATGGTAATTAGCCGCGCCTATCGCGATCAGGGCAGAGAATTTTTCGCATGGGGCGCAGGCGGTGACTGATTGGTCACAGGAGGTCACGCCGTTTATTGAAACGGCGGCCGCAACGCTGAAGCAGAGGCTCTCGATTCAGAAAATTCAACGACTCTCTGGCGGGGCGATTAATCAAAACTTCTTGGTGGAGCTCTCAGACCACGAGGGTATGCTACCGAAGTGGGTGCTGCGGCGTGGCCAGAGTCTGCCGATTCCGGGCAGTCTGGATCGCGCTTCCGAGTACGCCATGGTCTCGCATGCCGATGCAATTGGCATGACCGTAGCCAAACCCGTCGCCCTAGTGAATCAACCGCTGGTAAGCGCCAGTATTTTTCAATGGTGTGAGGGCCAGACCGAGGGCCGAACTCTGCTTGGCCAATTGGCGACAAGCTCACCCGAGGCGATTCGACAACTTACACAATCATTGGGCGCTGAACTCGGCAAGCTCCATGGTCAGGCCTCAGCAACTCAAGCAGAAAAAGTGCTGGCAGGTGTGCTCGGGAAACGGCCTGGCTGCGGATTTTCTGCAAGCATTGATTTACTGACAAAAAGCTTTGCGAGAGTAAAAGAGCCCAAGCGCTACCTGACTGAGGCTTTTCAGCACTGTGTCCGTGAGTCCGAGCAGGTTTTTAAGGCCCGCGGTAGTACGTCTGAGCCCGCCTGCGTTAGTCATAACGACTTTCGTTTGGGCAATCTCATGATCGAACCCAAGACCACGCGACTCACTGCCGTGCTGGATTGGGAATTCGCCGCATGGGGCGACCCACTTGCGGATATCGGCTGGCTTACAGCGCCCTGCTGGAGATTTGGTGGCAAGTCGGCTGTGGCAGGTTTTGGTGAGATCGACGATCTTTTGGCGGGCTATACATCTGCGAATGAAGATTCAGCCCATCATCAGCGACTGAAGGAGCGTGTAGCCCAGGAGCTTCACTTTTGGCAGCGCTATGCTCACTTGCGCTGGGCCATCATCGCTGCCCAACAAGGTGAGCGTGCCGTAAGCGGAGATAGCGAGGCCCTTGAGCTTCTTCTTACAGGGGCGATGGTCGCAAGCATTCTCGAACCAACACTTGGACACTACTGGGGCGATGTTCCCAAGACAACACTTCAGCCACCGGGACTGGTTGAGTCTGAACTGGATCGGCTGCTATCAGAGGCAGGGCTGCACCTGAAAGCCCATCTCGCATCGGGCCTTTCGGGTCCACAACGCTACAGTGCGCTGATGTCGGCAAATGCAATTCGGCTTGCCCGCGGCGCACTCAGACTGCCAAAGTCAGATTCTGCGGATAGCACCAACA
>JAGWXV010000148.1 GCA_018969705.1 Betaproteobacteria bacterium | reverse complement strand
CCGACGCCGGCATAGCGACGCTTTGATCCACCAAGGACCTTGATACACATGACTGAACGCGCACCGGTGTTATCGGCGACGTCCAGACGCGATTGCATCTGAATCATGATTTTCTCTTCCCAACTTAATCACCCTCTTGCCCATTGCCGGGCACACGGCGATCAGTCTTGGTCCCGCATTCGGGTTGACACACAAGGCCAGCCGGATTGACCGGTCAGCCCCACCTCACTGCAACAACGTTAAAGCTTTACTGCGAAAAGCCTTCGATTCTAACGGGAAAGCTGGGCATTCGGCAACCAGAGCCGGCCAGCCGGCCCGTCAGATAACGATCGCCTCCGAAATTCTCCGGGTGACAGCCCAGGACTTGGTCTTGGAGATTGGCCGGGTCTCAGCGATCTCAACCACATCGCCCACCTTTAGGCCGCCCTCAGCCGTATGGGCGTGGTATTTCTTGGATTTCGCGACGAACTTGCCATACAACGGGTGCTGAACCCGGCGCTCGACCAGCACCGTCACCGTTTTATTCATCTTGTCGCTGACCACGCGGCCCACCAGGGTCCGCTTGGGTACTGCCTTGTCGTTGGCGGGGCTCATGCGGCCTTCCTTTCACGAATCAGGGTCTTCACCCGCGCGATGTCACGACGCACAGCGGTGAGCTGAGCGGTATTGGCCAGCTGCTGGGTGGCATGCTGCATCCGCAGGTTGAAATGGGCGCGCAGCAACTCTTCCAGCTCTTTAGACAGGGCCGCGTCATCCTTGGTTCTTAGTTCAGTGGCATTCATAACTCTCTCCAGCAATCTCCGGCTTATCGGCCGGGCTGACGGGTGACAAAGGTCGTGGACAGCGGCAGCTTTGCTGCCGCCAGACGAAATGCCTCACGGGCAAGCGCCTCATCCACCCCATCCATCTCGTAGAGCACTTTGCCAGGCTGGATCTCCGCCACGTAGTACTCGGGATTGCCCTTTCCGTTGCCCATCCGGACCTCGGCGGGTTTTTGGGAAATCGGCTTATCGGGAAAAATTCGAATCCAGATCCGGCCGCCCCGCTTGATATGCCGAGTCATGGCCCGACGAGCAGCCTCGATCTGGCGGGCGGTGATGCGTCCGCGGGCAGTTGCCTTCAGGCCGTACTCGCCGAAGGAAACTGCGGCGCCACGGGTAGCAAGGCCAGTATTGCGGCCTTTTTGCTCTTTACGAAACTTACGACGTGCAGGTTGCAGCATGACTTTGCCTTGAAATTAAGAAGCTGGCTTCTCGGCCGCGGGGGCCGGCGCCTTACGGACCCGCTTAACGGGCGGTTTCTTGACCTCAGCAGCGGGTGCGGCAGCACCTGCGGCCTCAGTCGCATCTTTTGCAGCAGCGTCCTTGGTTTTCTTGGCCGGAGCGCGACGAGGCTTACGCTCTTCGCGGGGCTCTTTGACCTCAGGCTCAGCGACCACGGGGGCATCCGCCCGGCCGAGGGTGTCGCCCTTATAGACCCAGACCTTGATACCAATCACGCCATAGGTGGTTTTGGCTTCGGAAGTCGCGTAATCAATATCGGCCCGCAGCGTATGGAGCGGCACGCGGCCTTCGCGATACCACTCTGTACGGGCAATCTCAATGCCATTTAAGCGGCCCGAACTCATGATCTTGATGCCTTGGGCACCAAGACGCATCGCATTTTGCATTGCGCGCTTCATCGCGCGGCGAAACATAATGCGCTTTTCCAACTGCTGGGAAATGCCGTCAGCAATCAGCTGAGCATCGATTTCAGGCTTACGAATTTCCTCGATATTGACGTGAACGGGCACACCCATCATTCCCGCAAGCTGGGTCTTTAGGTTCTCGATGTCCTCGCCTTTTTTGCCAATCACGACGCCGGGCCGCGCGCTGTAAATGGTGATGCGGGCGTTCTTGGCGGGACGCTCAATCAGGACCCGGCCGACCGCAGCCGATTTCAGGCGGCCACGAAGAAACTCGCGAACCTTGATGTCTTCGTTGAGCATGCGGCCAAAGTCGCGATGGTTCGCAAACCAGCGGGAAGCCCAGTTACGGGAGACCGCAAGCCGAAAGCCGGTGGGATGAATTTTCTGACCCATAGTATTCCTTGTGTTCTTTTCGCCGCCGAGTTAATTGCCCACAACAATCGAAATGTGGCAGCTCGGCTTTTCAATCCGAACGCCACGGCCTTTGGCGCGGGCATCAAAACGCCGCAGTGAGGTGCCCTGTTCAACGGTGATGGTCTTCACCTTGAGTTCATCAATGTCAGCGCCATCGTTGTGCTCAGCGTTGGCGATTGCTGACTCCAAGACTTTTTTGACGATCGAGGCGGCCTTCTTTGGGGTGTAGGTGAGGGTGTTGAGCGCCTGCTCTACGGGCTTGCCTCGAATCATGTCGGCCACCAGCCGACCCTTCTGGGCGGAGAGGCGAACACCTCGGAGGACTGCGCGGGTTTCAATTGCCATTTCGTTTGTCCTTTA
>JAGWXV010000147.1 GCA_018969705.1 Betaproteobacteria bacterium | reverse complement strand
CCCGAGAAAATACTCTCGCGGGCGCTAACAACATCAACCTGAAACTGTTTTGACATGGTGAGTCCTGGCTAAGGGTGGTCCGAGATCTAGGAAGAGATTTACTGCAGCGTCTTGGCTTTTTCGAAGACTTCGTCGATGCCGCCCACCATATAGAAGGCCTGCTCGGGAATCGCATCACACTCACCATCCACGATCATCTTGAAGCCGCGAATGGTTTCCTTCAGCGTGACGTATTTACCGGGGGATCCCGTGAACACCTCCGCCACATGGAAAGGCTGCGACAAGAAGCGCTGAATTTTTCGAGCGCGAGCCACGGCCTGCTTATCTTCAGGGGATAGCTCATCCATTCCGAGAATCGCAATGATGTCGCGCAGCTCTTTATAGCGCTGCAGCGTCGCCTGCACCCGGCGGGTCGTAGTGTAGTGGTCATCACCCACAACGTTCGGGTCTACCTGGCGTGATGTGGAGTCCAACGGATCCACGGCAGGATAAATACCCAGCGACGCGATATCACGCGAAAGCACCACGGTGGCATCCAAGTGCGCAAATGTCGTCGCTGGAGAAGGGTCGGTAAGGTCATCCGCAGGCACATAGACCGCCTGAATTGAAGTGATCGAGCCGACCTTAGTCGACACAATACGCTCCTGCAACACACCCATCTCTTCTGCAAGGGTCGGCTGATAGCCCACCGCGGACGGCATACGGCCGAGCAGCGCCGACACCTCGGTTCCGGCCAGTGTGTAACGGTAGATGTTGTCGACAAAGAACAGAATGTCGCGGCCGTCATCGCGGAATCGCTCCGCCATCGTCAGGCCGGTCAGCGCGACTCGCAGGCGGTTGCCAGGGGGCTCATTCATCTGGCCAAAGACCATGCCCACCTTATCCAACACATTCGATTCTTTCATCTCATGATAGAAGTCGTTGCCCTCGCGGGTGCGCTCACCCACGCCAGCAAAAACCGAGAGTCCCGAGTGCTGCTTAGCGATGTTGTTGATCAGCTCCATCATGTTCACGGTCTTGCCGACACCGGCGCCGCCGAACAAACCAATCTTTCCGCCCTTTGCAAACGGGCAGATCAAATCAATCACCTTAATGCCGGTCTCGAGCAGCTCTACCGAGGGGGATAGATCTGCAAACTTCGGTGCGGGCTGGTGAATCTCGCGATACTCACTGGTCTTCACCGGACCTGCCTCATCGATGGGACGGCCCAGCACATCCATGATGCGGCCGAGCGTGCCCTCACCCACGGGCACCGAGATGCCCTTGCCTGTGTTGTTCACCAGCATGCCGCGACGCAGGCCGTCCGAGGATCCCATGGCAATGGTCCGAACCACCCCGTCGCCAATTTGCTGCTGCACCTCGAAGGTCAGGCCTTTTTCAACCAGGGGATGCTCTGCTGAAGCATCTAGCATGAGTGCGTCATACACCTTGGGCATAGCGTTGGCGGGAAACTGAATGTCCACCACAGCGCCAATGGTCTGAACGATTTTGCCTTGCGCAGTACTCATAGTGTGTTCCTTAAATAAAACTATTCAACTTTCAATGCATTAGTGCCGCGATCCGCCTCAGACGGCTGCAGCACCTCCAACAATCTCTGACAGCTCCTTGGTAATACCCGCCTGCCGCGCCTTGTTATAGGTCAGCTGCAGATCATCAATCACTTTCTTTGCGTTATCCGAGGCCGCCTTCATCGCCACCATCCGCGCACTCTGTTCACACGACATGTTCTCAGCGACCGCCTGATAAATAACCGACTCCACATAACGCAGCAGCAGATCATCAAGCACCGTTGCAGCATCGGGCTCATAGACATAATCCCAGTCGTGGTCAGGATCAGTCCGCTCAAGACGGTCATCGGTTAGCGGCAAGAGTTGAAGAATCTGTGGCTCCTGCTTCATCGTGTTGATGAACTTGTTGTAGCAGAGATAGACCGCATCGACCTCACCGCTGGTAAAAGCATCCAGCTGGACCTTTAGGGGCCCGATCAGCTGCTCGAGATGGGGCGTATCGCCCAGATGGGTGACATGCGACACAACTTTTGCGCCAGCGCGGGAGAAAAAGCCCAGCCCCTTGTTGCCGATCGCTACGACCTGGGATTCGATTTTCTGATCCGACCATTCCCGCATCTTCATGAGCACCATCCGCAGCAGATTGGTATTCAATCCGCCACACAGCCCCTTATCGGTCGTCACAATCACCACACCGACTCGCTTGAGCTCCCCATGGGGCACGAGAAATGGATGGCGATATTCCGGATTGGCATGGCTTAAGTTCGCGCAGATTGTTCGAATCTTTTCGCCATAGGGCCGGCCGGCCCGCATGCGCTCCTGAGCTTTACGCATCTTGGAGGCTGCGACCATCTCCATGGCCTTGGTGATCTTGCGCGTGTTTTGCACGCTCTTGATCTTGTTGCGAATCTCTTTCGAGCCGGGCATGAATCTTCCTTAAGAGTTCTTACGAAC
>JAGWXV010000146.1 GCA_018969705.1 Betaproteobacteria bacterium | reverse complement strand
AAAGAAGCCGGCATGGCCACCGAGATTGTGGCCGTGAGTTGTGGTGTTGCCCAGTGCCAGGATGTCATTCGCACTGCCATGGCCATCGGCGCAGATCGCGGCATTCATGTGCTGTGCGATCAGCCGCTTGAGCCATTAGCGGTTGCCAAGATGCTAAAAGCACTCGCTGAGAAAGAATCCGCCCAGCTCGTGATTTTGGGTAAGCAGGCCATCGACGATGACGCCAATCAGACTGGCCAGATGTTGGCAGCCCTCTGGGGCGTGCCGCAGGCGACTTTCGCCTCAAAAGTTGAAATCAGTGGCGAGCAGATGACAGTGACCCGAGAAATCGATGGCGGACTAGAGAAACTCTCCATGCAGCTGCCGGCGGTCGTGACCACGGATCTGCGCTTAAATGAGCCGCGCTACGTGACGCTGCCCAACATCATGAAGGCGAAGAAAAAAACCATCGATCAGGTGTCGCCGGCTGACCTTGGTGTGGATGTGACGCCCCGGCTCAAACAGCTGAAAGTTCAAGATCCGCCAAGCCGCAAGGCAGGTATCAAGGTGCCCGATGTCGCGACCCTGGTCGATAAGCTTCGTAACGAAGCCAAAGTAATTTAAAGAGGCAATGGCCATGAAGATTTTAGTAATTGCAGAACACGCCAATGATCAATTACGGCCTGTTACGGCAAACGCAGTCGCTGCAGCATCTGCCCTTGGCGCAAAGGTAGGCAGAGCCGAGATCACGGTGTTGGTGGCAGGCCAGTCTGCTCGGCCGGCGGCAGAGGCTGCGGCTGCCCTTGCCGGGGTGAACAAGGTTTTGCTCGCCGAGGCCGCGCACCTTGCTGAGCAGGTGGCCGAGCCGATTGCTGAACAGGTGCTGGCAGTCTGCGGCGCGATGGACGCAATCATTTTTCCTGCGACTGCTTTCGGTAAAAATGCTGCCCCCCGCGTGGCAGCACGGCTTGATGTGTCGCAGATCTCCGATGTAATTGAAATTGAAGCAGCCGACACATTTAAGCGGCCGATTTATGCGGGTAATGTGATCGCAACAGTGCAGTCCACCGATGCGGTGAAGGTGATGACTGTCCGCGGCACCTCCTTTGAGGCCGTTGGTGCGCAGGCGGCAGCCGCAATCGAGAGCATTGCGGCCGCGGCAGCGCCCGCCAGAAGCGCGCAGTTTCAGTCCCGCGAGGTCGCCGTTTTAGCTCGGCCGGAGCTCACTGCGGCCAAGGTGGTGATCTCCGGCGGCAGGGCCTTAGGATCTAAGGAAAACTTCGCGCTACTAGAAAAACTTGCGGATACTTTGGGCGCTGCCCTGGGCGCAAGCCGCGCTGCGGTGGATGCGGGCTATGCGCCCAATGACTGGCAGGTCGGGCAGACCGGCAAAGTCGTGGCACCCGATCTTTATATCGCGGTGGGCATTTCCGGTGCGATCCAGCACCTGGCGGGGATGAAGGATTCCAAGGTCATTGTGGCCATCAACAAAGACGAGGAAGCCCCGATTTTCCAAGTCGCGGATTACGGGCTGGTTGCCGATCTCTATACGGTGATGCCCGATCTACACAAAGCCCTGACCGGCGCCTAGGCGCGGGTTGGGCGATCCATAAAAAGACTTTTGGCGGAGACGCTGCCAAAAGAGGTTTGCGTGACAGGCAATTAGGAACAGTTCGATGGAAATTCGCAAGGTCGGTCTTATCGGCGCAGGTCAAATGGGCAATGGCATTGCTCAAGTCTGCGCGGCATCAGGGTTTGAAGTGCGGATGCATGATCTCAGCGTCGAGCGCATCAATGCCGGTCTTGCCACCATCAATGGCAATCTGTCGCGCCTGATCGCCAAAGGCAGCATGGACGAGGCGGCACGCCAGAGCCAGTTGTCGCTGATCCATGCCGCGCCCAATCTCGAAGATCTGGATGATTGCGACATCATCATCGAAGCGGCCACTGAAAACGAAGCTGTCAAAAAACAGATCTTCGTCAATCTGTGCAAGGTGATCGGCAAAAAGGCGATGATCGCCTCCAACACCTCCTCGATTTCCATCACCCGCCTTGCCTCTGTCACCGACCGCCCCGAACGCTTTCTCGGCATTCATTTCATGAATCCCGTCCCGCGCATGCAGCTTGTCGAGCTCATTCGCGGTATTGCCACCGAAGATGAAACTTTCGAGGCGGCACGCACTTTTGTCAGCAAGCTGAACAAGACAGTTACTGTTGCCGAAGATTTTCCGGCCTTTATCGTCAACCGTATTTTGCTGCCGATGATCAATGAAGCCATCTACACGCTTTATGAAGGGGTCGGATCGGTCGAGGCCATCGATACCGCCATGCGGTTGGGGGCCAATCACCCGATGGGTCCGTTGCAACTCGCCGATTTCATCGGTCTTGATACCTGTCTTTCGGTCATGCAGGTGCTGCATGAAGGGCTGGCGGATTCGAAATATCGCCCCTGCCCTCTCTTGGTGAAATATGTGGAGGCGGGCTGGCTGGGACGCAAAACCAAGC
>JAGWXV010000145.1 GCA_018969705.1 Betaproteobacteria bacterium | reverse complement strand
ATCCAAGCGATGGAAGAACTTGGCAGTGGGTTTTTCTTGGCCATGCACGATTTAGAGATACGCGGCGCAGGTGAAGTGTTGGGCGATCAGCAATCCGGCAACATCACCGAAGTGGGCTTTCAGATGTACACCGATATGCTGACCCAGGCGGTCAACGCCCTTAAAGCGGGCCGTGAACCTGATTTGGACTCTCCGCTTTTAGCCGTGACCGAGATCAATCTGCACGCACCGGCCCTGCTGCCCAGTGACTACTGCGGTGATATTCACGAGCGGCTCACCTTGTATAAGCGGCTCGCCAATGCGGCCGACCCCGAGGAGCTAGAGATTCTGGAAGAGGAGCTCATCGATCGGTTTGGCCGGCCGCCCGAGGCAACACGCACCCTGCTCGAAACCCATCGCCTGCGGATCTTCGCCAAGCCATTGGGGGTAATGAAAATCGACGCTGCGCCCGAAACGATTGTCATCAGCTTTAGTCAGGATGCCTCCATCGATCCGGCAAAAGTCATTCGACTGATTCAGACCGATCCCCAGGTGAAACTACAGGGCAATGAAAAGCTGCGACTCAATGCAGCGATCGCCGATCCCGCCGAGCGGGCCCGATCCATTCGAGAGCTGCTGTCACGGCTATCGGCATAGTGCCGCATACGTCCAATCCTCTAAGATGAGCGCTTTCTTGCCTGCTGGTGACTGCCTATGGCCTTTGTAGTGCTCTCTCCCGGACTCACCGCCGATGGTCGGCGCGGCCGAATCTCGCCTGCAACGCGCAAGGCATTGGATGAACTGCTCGGAACCCAGGACCGGCGGCCGCGTCGCTCGGGTGCAATTGTCTGGCGAATCGCCGCGCCGAGCCCGCCTGCCCGCACCCAACTGCAGGCCGCCCTCACCGCGTTTTCTGATCAGCATCAGGTCGACACTGCGCTTTTAGAGTCCCCCTTACGCTGGCGGGATTTTGTCGTGCTAGCCATGGACATGGACTCCACGGTGATCACCATCGAATGTATCGATGAGATTGCAGATTTCTGCGGCAAGAAGCAGGAGGTCGCCGCGATCACCGAGGCCGCCATGCGCGGTGAGATCAAGGACTATGCCGAGAGCCTGCGCCAGCGCGTTTCCCTGCTGGCAGGCCTGTCGGCGAGAGTCCTAGAAGAAGTCATCCGCTACCGGCTGAAATTTACCCCTGGTGTGAAAACACTTGTAAAAGCCGCTCGACAGCACCATGTGCATACCCTGCTTGTCTCCGGTGGGTTTACGCAATTCACCGGATTTGTCGCAGAAAAAATCGGGTTTGATCAGACACGGTCCAATACACTAGAGATCATCGATGGCCATCTGACCGGCAGGCTGCTGGGCAATATTGTGGATGCTCGCATCAAGCAGACAACCCTGGCGCTAGCCTGCCGCAGCCGCGGTGTCACGACACAACAGTCCATTGCCATCGGCGATGGCGCAAATGACTTAAAGATGATGAAGCGCAGCGGCCTCTCGGTTGCCCACCGTGCAAAGCCGGCTGTCGCCGCGCAGGCCATGCAGGCCATCCGCCATGGTGGCTTGGATAATGTTCTCGATTGGTTTGAGTGAACTAGGCTTTCGGCAGCGACAGTCTTGCCGAAATCGCCAAATGATCCGATAGGCCGGACCACTCGGTCAGCCGCTCGACGCCGTGGGTCATTAAGCCGCGCACATAAATTCTGTCCATCCTAAGCATCGGCCGAATCGACGGAAACGTCTTTGCGGGCGTGCCAGTTGAAATCTCGAACACATCACGAAAGCCTGCCTCACGCATCGGATCTTCAGCCCGGTTACGCCAATCATTAAAGTCACCCGCGACTATTGCCGGGCCAGCACTCGCGATCCGCGCAATGCAGTCGAGCACCACCTCGAGCTGACGCCTGCGGCCCCGCTCCAAAAGGCCAAGGTGCACACAAAAACAGTCCACCGCCCGCTCTCCGATAAACACCACGGCATGCAGCAGGCCGCGTCGTTCAAACCGATATTCGGAAATATCGTAGTTCAAACCCTGCGACAGTGGGTATCGCGAAAGAATCGCATTGCCATGATGGCCGCGGTCATACAGGGCATTTCGGCCGTAATGCCAGTCGGGCCAGAAATCCTGCGCTAGGTAAGGCGTTAGTCCAAGTGTTGCGCCAACGCGCAAATCCCGAAGCCGTCCATGGGTCTTTTGCTGAAGCTCCTGCAAAAAGACCAAGCCAGGATGTCGATCTCGAATCCGCTGGCGCAGACGATGGGCGGTAAGCTTAAGGTGCAAGGCGGACACCCCTTTGTGCATATTCAGGCTAATGACTTCGAATTGGGGGCCCTGCACGGTTGGGCCCGGCGCTTGCATTAGAAGACCAGCACTCGGGTGTCATCCCGCTGCAGCTGGGCCATTACGGAGGTCGCACCCGTCTGCCCGGTGATCTCGCCGATGATCGGCTCGCCTTGATGATGCTCGGCGAGCGCCATGCCACACATATAAATCTTGATGCCCAT
>JAGWXV010000144.1 GCA_018969705.1 Betaproteobacteria bacterium | reverse complement strand
TTTTAAACATGTTGTCTGCTGAGCCCGGATCAAATGGAATGCTGGAAGACACCACGGCCTCGATGTTGGCCAGCGCCTGCTTGACCATGGGATGAATCTGCTGGGCCCGGGTCGTGAGCACCAATCCCTTGCCGTCGGAAACCACCAAGGGGTCTTTAACTGTCTCTCTGATTTTTCTCAGCGCCGCGCTGACTGCGGGCTGGGACATGCCAAGATTGCGGGCAGCCTTTGAGACATTTCTCTGCGTGAGGATCTCGTCCAGTATGCGCAGCAGTTTTGTATCCAGTAAAGGTGCGGGAGTGGGCATACGCGGAATCGCTATCGGCTAAAAGTCGGGGGCAATGATTTAGGCTGCAACGGCGTCCGGGCAGGCCGAGGGCTGGGCCTGCTGAAAGGCAGGAAGTGCCATGCAGCGCGCGTTTATCTCCACTACCCGCTTTAAATGCGCAATGTCGACTTTCATCCGATTTGCGTTGGCGACTTGAGGCACCAAAAAGCAATCGGCCATCCCAGGCAAATCGCCATGACAGAATTGGCCCGTTGCACTTTCGGCCAGGCGCTTCTCGACCGCCGTCAGCCCGACAATCACCCAGTGGGCATACCAAGTGTCTTTTTGCTCAGAAGACAACCCCAACTCACCGGTGAGGTACTTCAGCACCCGAAGGTTATCGAGCGGATGAATATCGCAGGCAATCATCTGGCAAATGGCCCGCACACGGGCCCTGCCCTGCAGGTCGGCCGGCATGAGCGCTGGACTAGGAAAGGCCTCCTCGAGGTATTCAATGATTGCAGTGGACTGCGATAAACGCAGTCCATCGTGTTCGAGCAGCGGCACCAGCCCTTCGGGATTAAGCGCAGTGAATTCCGGCTGGCTTTGTTCGTTTTTTAAAAGGTTCACCGTGAAGTGCTCAAACGTTAAGCCCTTAAGTCCCAGGGCAATGCGGACACGATAAGACGCCGATGATCTCCAGTAGCTATGTAGTCGCAGCATGGCTTAAACCCCCTCGCTTGGTGCTCTGCTTAAATCATTATTGGTGGAGACCAAAACCTTGATCATCCGCATAAATTCTTTGCGATCCGTTTTCGACAGTGGTGCGAGTATTTTCTCCTGCGCCCGATTCACCATCGGCTGCATCTTCGCCATGACCGACTGCCCCTCCTCTGTCAACGTCAAGAGCCGAACACGCCGATCTGCCCGCGTGCTGCCACGATGCACCAGGCCTCGGGACTCCAAGCGCTCGACCACACCGACCATAGTGGAGGTGTCCAGACCGATCATGCCTGCAAGGCTACGCTGATCCGAGCCCGGCGCCTCTCGTACTGCCTGCAAGACTGCATATTGAATCGGAGTCACGCCGACCGACTCGAGCTCCTGCAAAAACACCGCCACCGCAATCTGTTGCAGCCGCCGTATGTAGTGTCCCGGCATATCGTGAAAGCCCTCGAGCGGCCGCTCTTTTGCCCCTGGCATCTGGCACCTCTTTTTCAAAAGTGTTGACAGCCGCCATTTTATCCTTATACTGATCGTTAGTACACTTACTTTTATTAGGCCCACAACCCAAAGGAGAGCAGCCATGGCATCACCCACAGGCGGACCCGTCATCGTGGCCGGCGGCGGAATCGGCGGCCTGGCCGCGGCGCTGGCCCTGGTTCGGCAGGGCTTTGAGGTCCTCGTGCTTGAACAGGCCCCTGCCATCGGTGAGATCGGTGCAGGCATTCAACTTGGGCCCAATGCATTTCATGCCTTCGATGCCTTGGGTGTAGGCGATAAGGCACGGGGCCGCGCGGTCTACACCGAGTGCATGGTGATGCATGACGCCATCGATGAATCGTTGATTGGCCGACTAGAGACCGGCGAGGCCTTCCGTCAGCGCTTTGGCAACCCCTATGCGGTGATCCATCGGGCGGATGTTCACCTCTCTTTATTAGAAGGCGCCCAAGAAACAGGGCGGGTCCAATTTCTGACCAACACGCGTCTTGAGCGCATCGAACAAAACGCAGACGGCGTCATCGCTTATGACCAAAATGGAAATGCGCATCGAGGCGTTGCGCTCATTGGTGCCGATGGTGTGAAGTCGGCTGTCCGCGAGGCGTTTGTCAATGACCCTCCGCGCATCACCGGCCATGTCGTCTATCGGGCAGTCGTGGATAAGGCTGACTTTCCCACTGATCTGCAATGGAACGCGGCCAGCCTATGGGCAGGCCCGAAATGCCATCTGGTCCACTATCCCTTACGCGGGGGGGAGCAATACAACGTTGTGGTGACTTTTCATAGCCGCCAGCAAGAGCAGTGGGGAGTCACCGAGGGCAGTAAAGAGGAAGTGCAAAGCTACTTTCAGGGCATTAGCCCCCGGCCTCGCCAATTAATTGACTTGCCGAAGAGCTGGAAGCGCTGGGCCACTGCCGACCGTGAACCGATTGGCCAGTGGAGTTTTGGCCGGGTGACCCTGCTGGGCGATGCGGCCCACCCCACCACCCAGTACATGGCCCAAGG
>JAGWXV010000143.1 GCA_018969705.1 Betaproteobacteria bacterium | reverse complement strand
GTGCCATGCGAAGAGCGATTCTCGTTGACCATCAGCGGCAGATTGAGCTGACGGCAGCGGGCCTCGGTTAATGTCAGGCAAATTAGCCCCCGGCCATGCTTGGCCATGAAGTTAATTGCATCCGCCGATACACAGGCCGCTGCCATGACCAGATCACCTTCGTTCTCACGGTCTTCATCATCGACGAGCACGACCATGCGGCCCGCACGCAATTCGGCGATTAGTGCATCAGCATCGGAGAGTTCTCGGGAGGGGGTCATCGTGGAGCCTGCTGCATGCGATGAAGGATACGCTCAACCTGTTTGGCGATTTGATCAACTTCGATATTCATCCGATCGCCGGGCTGCCGAAGATGCAGCACCGTGGACTGCCAGGTGTGGGGAATAATGTTGATGCTGATTTGGCAGCTGTCGGGGTGATCGGCAACAGTGTTAATCGTGAGGCTCACACCATCGCAAGCAATTGAGCCCTTCTGGCTGACATAAGCTGCCATACCGAGCGGCAATTGCACATCGAGTCGATGCGACTCTCCCTGGGGTGTGATCGCTTTGACAGTGCCGGTGCCATCAATATGGCCGCTGACCCAGTGTCCGCCAAACCGATCATCGGCACGCATGGCTTTTTCAAGATTCACCGGGCCGAGATGGTCCAGGCCTGCCGTTCGATTTAAGCTCTCGCGCGAGACATCCATCTGCACAGTCTTGCCCTCGCGGGACACAACGGTCATGCAGGCGCCATTAATTGCAATCGACTCGCCGATCTGAATATCTTCAGCAGCTAAGCCGCCGACATCCACCGCAATGCGCAGGCCGGGTGGGTCGCCTGCCCAGCCCGTAACGGCGGGTTGGACCGAAACAATGCGGCCCATCGCCTGAACGATTCCCGTAAACATGGCGGCAGTCTAGCCCTGTGGTCCGCTTTTCACCAGGCGCAGACGCAGCGCATCACCGATCACGAGATGCTCTTTCCAACGCCAGCGTGGGGCCTGCTCAGGATCAGTCCACGGGCCCACACCAGAGGCCAGCGGCATGCCCTCGCCCAGCAGCGTCGGCCCAACATAAAGCAGCCACTCATCAATCAGTCCAAGCCGCATCATCGCGCCACTCAGATGGGCGCCTGCTTCCAAATGGATCTCATTGCATTCCCGTGCCGCCAAGGCCAGCATGAGCGCGTGAAGGTCAAGTTTCCCCGAATCTGGCGCTGCGGGCAGCGTGATGACTTCGAGGCCGCGATCACGCAGAGCCTGTGCTTTTTCCCGATAAACGGGAAGGGCCTGATCGACGCAGACTGCAATCAAGGTCTGGCCGCTGTGAAGAATTCGGGCCTGCGGATCAATCTCAAATCGGGTGTCGACCACTACGCGCAGGGGCTGACGGGCGGTTTCAATCGCACGGACGTTCATCTGGGGATCATCCTTACGCACAGTGCCAATGCCGGTGACGATGGCACAGGCCCGGGCCCGCCAGGCGTGGCCATCGTCGCGTGCTGCGGCGGATGTAATCCACTGGCTCGCCCCGCTAGGCAGCGCCGTTCTACCATCGAGTGACATTGCAGCTTTCGCACGGACCCAGGGCCGGCCGATAGTCATGCGCTGAATAAAACCTGGGTTTAATTCCGCGGCCTCCTCAGCCAGTAATCCGCAACGCACATCAATTCCTGCATCGCGCAGCATCTGCATGCCGCGTCCGGACACACGCGGATTCGGATCCTGCATGGCGACAATGACACGCTCCACACCCGCAGCCCGCAGGGCTTCTGCGCAGGGCGGTGTCCGCCCGAAATGGCTGCAGGGCTCCAACGTGATGTAGGCCGTTGATCCCGCTGCGCGGTGGGATCCTGCCTGTGCGATCGCGAGGACCTCAGCATGCGGCTGGCCGGCGCGCTCATGCCAGCCGGTACCGACGACTTCGCCGGCCTTCACCAGCACACATCCGACACGGGGATTGGGCGTGGTGGTGTTCATACCGAGCGTCGCCAATGCGAGCGCCTCGCGCATAAAGTGTTCGTCTTGCGGCGTATACACGGGGCCGCTATTTCTTTTTCTTTAGGCCGCGTTTAGCTGCTGGCCGCGGACTAACTTCGGCAACGAGCTCCTGAAACTCGGCCACATCCTTAAAGCTGCGATACACCGAAGCGAAGCGAATGTAGGCCACCTTATCCAGCTTTCGCAGTTCCGCCATCACCAGCTCGCCGATACGCTGTGTTGCGACCTCGCGCTCGCCACTGGCGGCAAGCTGCTCTTCAATTTTTCGCACCGATGCATCAAGAATCTCGGCAGGGACTGGACGCTTGCGCAGAGCCAGGGCCAGGCTTGCGCGCAGCTTTTTGTCATCGAATTCAAGACGGGCACCATTTTTTTTCACCACAGTAGGCAGCGAGAGCTCAATGCGCTCGACGGTTTTGAATCGACGGCCGCAGGCAAGGCATCTGCGGCGGCGGCGGATCTCGACGGCATCATCAGAGACCCGAGTCTCCGTGACCTGGGTGTCATCTGATGCGCAGGCAGGGCAGCGCATAACGAATTCGATCCTG
>JAGWXV010000020.1 GCA_018969705.1 Betaproteobacteria bacterium | reverse complement strand
GCCTTTGCCCGAAAAACCCGACTCCACCCGATCGATGAAATCATCTTTATCCAGATAATCTTCGATCTCGCAATCCACAAGATTTTTAAATTTATCCGCATCGCTTAAATCATCGACAGCGATGATGCTGCGCTCCCCCAGCTGGTTTAAAGCGGCCACCAGATTGCTGCCCACAAAGCCCGCTGCGCCCGTCACGATAATCGTCATGGATTTCTTTCCAGAAAAAGTTCATCGGCCGTCACGGTGGCAGTGCCCAGTTTGCCGACTACGATGCCGCCGGCACGATTGGCAACCTGCATCGCCTCCTGCACTGTCGCGCCAGCCGACAAGGCCACCGCCAGAGTCGCAATCACCGTGTCACCCGCACCGCTGACATCAAAGACCTCGCGGGCCTGGGCTGCCACATGGCAGCGCAGTGGTGATCCCTGTGAGTCGGTGTACAGCGTCATGCCCTCTTCGGATCGGGTCACCAGCAGGTGGGCCAAGCCCAGAGACTGACGAAGGCGATGGGCCTTCTCGGTCATCTCGGACTCAGTCTGCCAGCGGCCGACCACCTGCATAAATTCAGTGCGATTGGGCGTGAGCATCGTGGCGCCTTGATAACGGCTGTACTCATCGCCTTTGGGATCCACCAAGGCCATGACCCCCTGTGCCTTGGCAGCTGCAATCATCTCTTGAATATGCAGCAGCCCCCCTTTGCCGTAATCCGATAACACCACGGCCTGCACCTTGGGCAGCAGCGCCGTGAATTGATCGCGCTTCTCGAGCAGCACTTCCCGATCTGGCAGCGATTCAAAATCCGCACGCAGCAGCTGCTGCTGCCTGCCGATCACCCGCAGCTTGACGGTGGTCTTGGCCTGCGCATCATCAAAGACCTGATCCTGGATGCCCGACTGCGCCAATAGCTCACGAATGCTGCGGCCGGCCTCGTCTTGGCCCACCACTCCCATCAAGGTTGCCTGTGCGCCCAGTGCGCTGATATTACGTGCGACGTTGGCTGCGCCGCCCAGCCGCTCCTCCATTTGATGAATCCGAACCACCGGCACAGGGGCCTCGGGCGAGATACGCTCCACATCCCCGAACCAATATCGGTCTAGCATCACATCGCCGACTACCAATACTCGAGATTTTTTCAACTGTTCTTTGTGCAGCATGCAATCGCCTTACTGAAGCAACTCAAACGAATCCCAGCAACGACATCCCGGGCATTGCCACAAAGACTGCCGAGTACGAAAACCGCAATGCTGACAAACTGCTGGCCGGAGAGCCTGATCAGAGTTGCTCACATTGCCTGCTAATTCGGCGCGCAGTAGAGCAATCCGCCTTGATGGACCGGGCGCAAAAAACTGCTCAGCTTCTGAAAGGGCTGACAACGCTGCAGAGGTATCCGACCGCTCAATGGCGAGCGCTGCAATCTCGCAATAAAAATGGCCGAGCATCTGCGCTAGCGTTTGGCCATCAACAGAGCCGCCATGGAGACGAAGTGCATTTGCCCAATCAATCGCCTGCCACCAGTCACGCTGCGTCTGCGCAATATTCAAAAGTAATTGCCGAGCCTGATCAGCAAGCGGTTCATCTGCTGCGTGAGTAAGCAATTCGCGCAGAACCGCCTCAGCCCGATCAAATAGTCCGGCTGCTTGATAGTCACGCCCTAAGTCAGCCATTAGATTCAATCGATCATGAACTGCGGCATTCGGATGCCGCATCGCCGCCTCATGGACCTCGATCGCGCGATCAATGAGCCCTCGCCTACGATAGAGATTTCCCACGGCGCGATGCAGTTGTATCGACTCAGGATCAGACCGGGCGGCTGACAGCAGCAGCTCAGTGGCACCTTGAGAATCGTTAGCCAATAACGCCGACATTGCGTCAAGAACCTCATCAGAGGCATGCCAGCCTTCTCGGCGCTGCTGACCGCGATCGTAGCGGGCGGCAGCCCAGCCCAACGTGAAGACCACGGGTAGCAACAATAGCCAGGCCGGATCCAGTTCCACGATCGGGATTTTTGCCTAAACGCGACTATTCGCCGGGAAGATCAACACGCTCACGCAAATCCTTGCCAGGCTTGAAATGGGGAACCCGCTTTTCGGGAACTCGAACCTGCGCGCCAGACTTTGGATTGCGACCAACTCGGGCGGGGCGATACGACAACGAAAAAGTACCAAATCCACGAATCTCGATTCGATGCCGATGGCCGAGAGCCTCGGTCATCGCATCTAAAAGTGTCTTGACAGCAAATTCACAGTCGCGGGCCGCCAGCGGTGTTCCACGCTCATTTAAGCGCTCGGCGAGCCGAGCAATCAATTCCGACTTTGTCACCGCATCTCCCCAGCTTCAAACGGCCCACCTTGCGAAGCGCCCACAAGGCACAGCGCTTTGTGGGCGGCCCCGCTGCGACTACTCCTTCGATTGCTGATCGTCCAGCTTGGCACGCAGCAACGCTCCCAAACTGGTAGTGCCTGTTGAGGCGGTATTTTCTGCTGCCATCTTCTGCATGGTCTCAGCGGTCTCAGCGGAGTCTTTGGCTTTAATCGAGAGATTGATGGTACGGGCCTTACGGTCCACATTCACAACCATCGCCTCAACGGTGTCACCTTCTGCCATCACCTTGGTCGCATCCTCCACTCGTTCACGGGAAATCTCAGAGGCACGCAGGTAGCCCTCGACATCAGAATCCAGGGTAATGACTGCGCCCTTGGCATCGACTGATTTAACCGTGCCCTTAACCACAGCACCCTTTTCAAAGCGCGAGATGTAAGAGTTAAACGGATCGCCATCCAATTGCTTCACGCCCAGGGAAATCCGCTCACGCTCCACATCAATGGCTAGCACCACAGCCTCAAGCTCATCGCCTTTTTTGAAGTTACGCACGGCCTCTTCACCAGTCTCGGACCAGGAAAGGTCAGACAGGTGGACCAGGCCATCGATATTGCCGGGTAGGCCAATGAATACGCCGAAGTCCGTGATCGACTTGATCTGGCCTTTGACCTTATCCCCTTTGTTGTGGCTTCCAGCAAACTCCTGCCATGGGTTAGCGCGGCACTGCTTCATGCCCAATGAAATCCTGCGGCGCTCACCATCAATCTCAAGCACCATGACCTCGACTTCGTCGCCCACCTGGACTACCTTGCTGGGGTTCACGTTCTTATTGGTCCAATCCATTTCGGAAACGTGGACTAACCCCTCAATACCCGGCTCGATCTCAACGAATGCACCGTAATCGGTGATGTTGGTGACCTTGCCGAACATGCGGGTGCCCTGCGGGTAACGGCGGCCAATGCCATCCCATGGATCATCGCCAAGCTGTTTTACGCCCAGAGATACACGGTTTTTATCAGCGTCATAGCGCAGTACGCGGGCGGTGATTTCCTGGCCAACGGTGAGCACCTCAGACGGATGCCGGACACGGCGCCAGGCCATATCGGTGATGTGCAGCAGGCCATCAATGCCGCCCAGATCGATAAATGCACCGTAATCGGTAATGTTTTTAACAACACCTGTAACTGTGGAGCCCTCTTTGAGGTTTTCCATTAGCTTGGCGCGGTCCTCGCCCATCGAGGCTTCCACAATCGCACGGCGCGAAAGCACAACGTTGTTGCGCTTGCGATCCAGCTTGATGACCTTGAAATCAAGGGTCTTGCCCTCGATGTGGGAGGTATCTTTAATCGGGCGGGTATCGACTAAGGAGCCTGGCAGAAACGCCCGGATGCCATTGGTCATGACGGTTAGGCCGCCTTTGACCTTGCCATTAACGGTGCCGATCACGCTTTCACCGCTTTCCAAGGCCTGCTCAAGGCTTACCCAGGCAGCAAGGCGCTTGGCACGATCACGCGAGAGCCGGGTCTCGCCACGGCCGTCTTCCAAGGCCTCAATGGCAACTGATACGAAGTCGCCTTCTTTGACATCTACACCGCCTTGATCGTTTAAGAACTCTTCAAGGGGGATAAAGCTTTCGGACTTAAGTCCGGCATTTACAACGACGTGGTTTTGATCAACCCGCAGCACCTCAGCGGTGATGACCTCGCCTGCGCGCATTTCTTGGCGGGCGATGGATTCTGCAAACATTGCAGCAAAGGAGTCGGGAGCAGCGTTTTTAGCGATATCGCTTAATTGGTTAAGTTGTCGGGACATTAAAAGGAGTTTTCTGACACACAGTCACAAAGCACACCGCCCCAGGCCTCGCTATGAAAGAGAAGCTCTTGCCCGAGACAGCGGAGTTAAAAAAAGCGCAGGCTAGGTGAGCTGGCCGGTCTGCTTTACGGAGACCTGATGCCAGGCATTCACAACGGCTTGCACCACCTCGTCAATCGAAAGGATGGTGGAATCAATCACCACCGCCCCCGATGCCGGTTTCAAGGGTGCGACAGCCCGAGAAGCATCTCGAGCATCCCGCGCCTCCAAATCAGCGGAAAGACCGTCAAGATTAGCGGAAAAACCGTTATCAATCAATTGCTTATAGCGTCTTTCGGCCCTCGCGCGGGGGGTGGCGGTTAAGAAAACCTTCAGCCTTGCCTGCGGAAAGACCACAGTGCCCATATCCCGGCCATCAGCAACCAAGCCGGGCAGACGGGCGAAATCCCGCTGGCGCAGTAGCAGCGCCCCTCGCACAGCAGGATGGACGGCGACTCTTGAGGCAGCCAGGCCAATTTCCTCTTGCCGGATTGCAGCTGAGACATTTACCCCATCCAATAAAATGGTCTGTCCCAAAAATTCAAGATCCACCTCGGTCGCGATAGAAGCGAGCGCTTGCTCATCTTCAGCGGAGACTGCCGCCTGCCTCGCAGCAAGCGCGGTCAGCCGATAAAGTGCCCCGCTATCCAGGTAGCCAAACCCAAGCTCTGCGGCAACCAGGCTCGCAACCGTGCCCTTGCCCGAGGCGGTGGGCCCGTCAATTGCTAAAACCGGGACCGCCTGGGCGCAGAGGCTTGAGAGGACCTCGAAGTATTCGGGATAGGTCTTGGCCACACAGCCCGGATCGTCGATTCGGATCGCGGCGTTACCGAAGGCAGCCAGCGAAAAGCTCATCGCCATGCGGTGGTCATCGTAGGTCTGAATAGCGGCTGGCTTGAGGCTCTCCGGTGGATGGATTCGGATCCAGTCATCGCCAGTTTCTACCCGTGCCCCCAGCTGCCCGCATTCCGCGGCAACGGCAGCAATCCGGTCGGTCTCTTTGACCCGCCATGAGCCGATATTGCGAAGCGTGGTGGGGTTGGAGGCAAACAGAGCACAGACCGCAAGGGTCATGGCTGCATCGGGAATGGCATTGCAATCCAGATCCACGCCCTTTAAGTGGTGCGGCATTGCATGGACCATATCGCCGTCCATTGCATGGGGTGCGCTGGCGGGCTTATCCCATGAAGACTCAATCCAATCCGGCCCCCACTCGATGCAGGCGCCCATTTTCTCTAGCGCGTGGGCAAACTGAATATCGCCCTGGATACTCTCCTGCCCCACACCCACAACCCGAACGGGCCCATGGCCAATGGCGCCAGCAGCCAGAAAATAGGATGCCGATGAGGCATCGCCTTCGACCGCTAACTCACCTGGTGAGCTGATATCGGTGGGCTCAATTTGATAAGCGAGCTTTGGGCTGGTTTCCCTTTTTACTTTGACTCCGAGCTTTTGCAGCACCGCACAGGTAATCTCAATATAGGGCTGGCTGATGAGTTCGCCTTCCACTTCAATTTTCACTGCCTGACCCCAATGCTTTGCGATGATGGGTGCCGCCTGAAGTAAGCCAGTTAAGTATTGGCTTGATGTATCGCCCCGAACCGATATCTCGGTCTTCGGTAAAAGTGGCACGCCCTCAATCCGCAGAGGCGGAAAACCGGGCTTGCCCAAGTACTCAATCTTGGCGCCGATTGCGCGTAGGCCTTCAACCAGATCTTTGATTGGCCGCTCGTGCATGCGGGCAACACCAGAGATCTCTGCACAGCCACCGGTTTTTGCCATCGAAGCGACCAATGCGGGTAGCAGGGTGCGAATTGTTAAACCAGAATTGCCAACAAAGAGTTTTACTGGATTGGTCTGCGAGCCTGTATTTGCAAACACACCGGCAGAGCCGTGAACGGTAAGTGTCTGATCAGGATCGTTTTCTTCAATGTTCATACCCAGACCTTTTAGGGCCCGGATCATGACCTCAGTGTCATCCGACCTGAGTAGCCGTTTTATTCGCGTCGTGCCCTTTGCTAGCGCTGCAAGAAGTAAAACCCGATTGGAGATGCTTTTACTGCCCGGTAAAACGACCTCGCCTGTAATGCCTTGCCGCGGAGAAAGCAAAATCGTTTTGGGATAGATCACGACAGAAAGCCCTTACGCCATTGGCTTGCCTGCTGCAAAAGCTCAATTAGAGTGTCGCGGTCTGCGGCTTCGAGTGCCTGATGCATGACTTCCACGTGTAAAGACCACTCTGACCAGGCAGCAAGCAGCTGCTTGCGGTTATCCAAAAAGATATCCGCCCAGAGCTCGGGTGATGAAGCGGCAATGCGCGTGGTATCCCGCAGGCCCCCGCCGTGCAGGGCCTGTGCCGCACCGGCAAGCGGCGAGCCCGCCAGCATGCCTGCGAGTGAGTAGGCCACGGCATGGGGAAGATGGCTGATTGCTGCTAAAAGCTCATCGTGCTCCTCAATCGGCAAAAGGCTGGGCTGGCCGCCAAGCGCGATCCAGAACTCCTCAACTGCTGCAACAGCATCATCACTGGATTGCGGCAGCCGGCTTACTAGCACTCGGGCTGACTGAAACAGATCTGCCCGGGCATCTGATGGACCCTGGTTTTCTGAGCCTGCCATGGGGTGCGATGAAACAAAAGCGTTTGCAAGATTGCCAAGGTTATTTACGGCCTTTAGAACACCCGATTTGGTGCTGCCAATATCGGTGATCCAGGCAATTGATTGGCCCGGCGACAGCATTTCTCTCAGTGGGGCTAACTCTGTAAATACGTGCGGATAGGTTCTGACGGGACTGGCGATGACCACAGCAATCGAAGACTCCTTAGACCCCACACCAAGTTCTGAGAAAACTTTAGGCAGCTGCGCAATCGACTCCGCCTGGACATCAATGTGGCCCAGAGATAGGGCCTGCTGAGCGGACTGGCTATCGATGCCAACTACATGCTTTGCAATTGCACGCTGCTTTACTGCTTTCGCGATGCTGGCACCCATAAAGCCGGTGCCAATCACTACCAAAACATCTATGACCGCAGGCTTTGCCATAACTGTTTTACTTAGCCCTAGCCGGCTTTGGCTCGAGCATCACCCGAGAGTTTCATTGCAAGGCTTGGCAGCACTTCACGCAGAGCTTCAATGCAGCGGGCGTTTTCCTCACGAGTACCGATTGAGATTCGCAGCCACTGCGGCAGCCCATAATTCGCAACCGGGCGGGTAATGACCCCCTTCGCTAGGAGTGCCTGAAAAACCTGCATGCCTGCATCCGCAGCATCGCCCATTTTGATCAACAGAAAATTTCCCCAACTTGGGACAATGCTCAGGCCCAAATCTTTCGCGGCCGCTGCAATCTGCGCGAGGCCTTCTTGATTAACGCGGCGGCTTAGCGTCAAGAATTCATCATCAAATAGGGCTGCGCAGGCCGCAGCCTGGGCCATTGAATTCACGTTAAAGGGCTGGCGGATGCGATTGAGCAAATCCGTGATCTCAGGCCTGGCAACACCAAAGCCGATCCGAAGGCCGGCTAAGCCATAAGCCTTAGAGAAGCTTCTGGAGACCAATAGATTCGGATACTGGGCCACCCACTCAAAGGCGTTATAGCGATCGATATCACTTAAGTATTCGGTATAGGCCTCATCCAACACGATCAGCGTGCGCGCAGGAATATCCTTGATAAACGCGATGACTTCAGCGGGCTTTAAAAAGGTACCCGTTGGGTTATTCGGATTTGCAATCCAAACGATACCGGTGCGGTCATTTACCGCCTTGCGCATGGCCGGTAAATCGTGCCCCAGCGCAGCAGTTGCGGGCACCACAACTGCCTTTGCTCCCGTGGCCTGGGTGGCTAAGGCATAAACGGCAAACGAATGCTGGCTGTAAACCGACTCGCGGTCAGGCTGCAAAAAGGCGTGGGCAGCAAGCTCCAGAATGTCGTTGCTGCCGTTGCCTAACGTGATCCAGTCAGTGGGGATGCCAAAGCGCTTACTGATGGCAGCCTTTAATTCAAAGCCGTTGCCATCGGGATAGCGGCCCAGATCTGCCGCAGCGGCAAGCATTGCCTCGCGGGCCTTGGGGCTCATGCCTAAGGGGTTTTCGTTTGAGGCAAGCTTTACGATCTGGAACTCCGCAAATCCGAATTCGCGGGCGATCTCGGAAATGGGCCGGCCGCCCTGATAGGGCGCAATACCACGGACATAAGGGGGCGCGATGCTGCTTGGACTATCCATCATGCTTGGGTGCGATCAAAAAGCGGGTAGGAGCCCAAGTCTTTATAAAACGCGGCCTGCTTGCGGATCTCAGCCAAAGCAAGGGCGACATTGCTGTCATTGCGATGGCCAACAAGATCCACAAAGAAATGGTATTCCCAGGTGCCCTGGCGTGCGGGCCGAGATTCAAACCGCTTCATCGAGACCCCATGCCGGGCAAAAGGCTCAATCAAAGAGAGCACCGCGCCTGCCTTATCGGGCACCGAAAGAATGAGCGAGGTCTGATCCGTGCCACAGGCGGCAGGATCAAAATTACCAAGTACTGCAAATCGGGTCCGGTTGTTGGGATCATCCTCAATTCGCTCAGCAAGGGCCCTTAAGCCGTAATGCTCAGCAGCGAGATGGCCGGCAATCGCGGCAACGGCGGCATTACCTGCGGCAAGCTCTGCGGCATGGCCATTACTCGCCACAGGCTGCTGCGTAACTCCCGGGAAATTTTCATCAAGCCAACGATGGCACTGCGCAAGGGCCTGAGGGTGGGCAGCAATCGATTTGATACTGCTGCGATCACCGGTTTTATGTAATAGGCTGTGATGAATCGGCAGCGACACCTCAGCAGAAATCTTAAGCGGCGTGCGCAGCAAAATATCCAAAGTTCGGCCGACCGTGCCCTCGGTTGAGTTTTCTACCGGCAGGACCGCACAATCCACACTTCCAGCCTCCGCTTCACGGGCTGCTTCATCTAATGTTACGCAAGCCACTAAATCCACACGGTGGCCAAACAGCGCGCGGACCGCCTGCTCGCTATAAGTGCCTGCAGGGCCTAGATAGGCAACACGCATCACCCGCTCCAGCGCTCGGCAGCCCGAGATGATTTCTAACCAAATCGCTGTGATTGTCTGCTCAGGCAATGCGCTGGTATTGGCAGCCAGCATGCGCTTAATAATTGAGGCCTCCCGCTCTGGCCGAAACACAGGCGATGCAGTTTGCTCTTTTAAATGACCCACTTGCTGAACCAAACCAGCGCGCTCAATTAGAAGCTGCATCATCTGATCATCGACTGCGTCGATTTTCTGGCGAAGCTTTTGTAAGTCATCCGAGCTCATGCGCGCTCCTTTTCGAACTCGGCTAGCCAAGCGATGAGGGTCCGAACACCCTCAATCGGCATGGCGTTATACAGGCTGGCCCGAAGACCGCCCACGGCCTTGTGGCCCTTTAAATTAATTAAGCCCCGCTCTTGTGCGCCTTTTAAAAAGGGTTCATAGAGCCTGTCATCGGGCAGGTAAAACGGAATATTCATCCGCGAGCGGACTGATTGCTCAACCCGGGTCTGATAAAACCGGGATGCATCAATGGCTGAGTAAAGCAGGCTTGCTTTTTCTTTGTTTCGTGACTCGAGCGCCCTCACACCGCCTTGTTGATCAATCCACTCCAGCATTAGGCCGGTCATGTAGATCGCGTACGTAGGCGGGGTGTTGAACATGGAATCATTTTCCAAGACCCTGCGGTAATCAAAAACCGAGGGGCAGCCCGCCAAGGGCGTTTTGACGCGCTCTTTTATTAGGGCCTCATCCAAGATGACAAATGTGACACCCGCAATGCCCAGGTTTTTCTGCATTCCGCCATAGGCCATGGCGAACTGAGTGATATCGATCTCACGCGACAGAATGTGCGATGACATATCCACAACTAGCGGCACATCGGCTGCGCCGAGTGCCCGCATATCGGGCCACTGCCAGAACTCCACCCCGCCGATGGTTTCGTTGCCGCAAATGTGTAGGTAAGAGCTGTCGGGCCGAATGCTCCAGCCCGAATAGTTCGGGATGAAGGTAAACGGATGGGTTAAACCTGAAGCTGCTGCATTTTCCGCACTTGCCGCCACATGGATATCGCCATACTGCTTGGCCTCGGCGATTGATTTCGAGGACCAGTGGCCGGTGTTCACATAGTCAGCCTTACGATTAGCGCCCAAGAGATTAAGCGGAATCAAGGCGTTTTGCGCGGTGGCACCGCCTTGCATAAACAGAATCTTGTAATGCGAGGGCAGAGTTAAAAGTCTGCGGAAATCCGCCATCACTTTTTCAAAAAGCCCGAGATAGACTGCGCCGCGATGGGTCATCTCCATCACTGACATGCCCGAGCCATGCCAGTTGAACATCTCATCGGCAGCCCGCGACAACACCGCCTCCGGTAGGGTCGACGGCCCGGCGGCGAAGTTATACGGTCGCGAAATCATTGCAAGGTGGTATCGGGGCTATCGGGCCCTTGACTCTCGTCTGCTGCTTCGGCCTCATCAGCGCCATCCAGGCTATCATCGCCGACGTCGCTTTCGACAATGCGCTGCAGGCCCGCAAGCTGGCTGCCATCATCTACAGCGATCAGAGTCACGCCCTGAGTGGCACGGCCCATTTCACGAACCTCCGCCACACGGGTGCGCACCAGCACACCCTTATCCGTAATCAGCATGATTTCATCGTTTGGGTCGACCAAAACCGCGCCCACGACCTTGCCGTTGCGCTCACTTGTTTGAATCGCAATCATGCCCTTGCCGGCTCGGCCATGCCGTGTGTATTCCGCAATCGGCGTGCGTTTACCAAAGCCATTTTCAGTGGCGGTAAGCACTGACTGGGTCTCGCTCTCGGCCACGAGCATTGCAATCACGCGCTGATCGTCTTCGAGCTGCATGCCGCGCACGCCGCGGGCCTCGCGGCCCATGGCACGGACGTCGGTCTCATCAAATCGGACTGCCTTACCCGCATCAGAAAAGAGCATGACATCGTGCTTGCCATCGGTAATTGCAGCACCAATTAAGTAATCGCCCTCATCTAGGCTTACCGCGATAATCCCGCGCTTCATGGGGCGGGAAAAGTTATCAAGCGGTGTTTTTTTCACGGTGCCCAGGGCTGTAGCCATAAACACATAGTGATTCTCATCAAACTGCTTCACCGGCAGGATAACGGTGACCTTTTCTTCAGGCTCAAGCGGCCATACGTTGACCAAGGGCTTACCGCGCGAGGTGCGGCTTCCCTGCGGTACCTCCCAAACCTTTAGCCAATAGACACGGCCACGATTTGAGAACGCCAGAATCATGTCATGTGTATTGGCGATAAAGAGCTGATCGATCCAGTCATCTTCCTTGGTACTGGCAGCCTGCTTGCCACGGCCACCCCGGCGCTGAGCACGGTATTCAGATAACGGCTGGCTCTTGATGTAGCCGGAATGCGAAAGCGTGACCACCATGTCTTGTGGCGTGATCAGATCTTCGGTCTGGAGTTCTTCGGCATTAACTTCAATCTGGCTCTTGCGGCCATCGCCAAACTCAGCGCGAATCGCATTCAGTTCTTCAGCAATAATCGCTGTGATGCGGGCGGGTGTAGCCAGGATATTGAGCAGATCGGCGATCTTCTCAATAACCTCTTTGTATTCCTGAACGATTTTGTCTTGCTCAAGGCCGGTTAGCCGCTGCAGACGCATCTGCAGAATTTCATTGGCCTGGATATCAGAGAGCTTGTAGCCATCGGGCTTTAAGCCAAAGGCTTCGCTTATGCCTTCGGGCCTAAAGGCCTCGGAGATTGTTTTCTCAGTTGCGCGGGCCAGCAGCTCTTTCACAAGCGAGGCCTGCCAGGTTCGGCCCATGAGCTCGGTCTTGGCAATCACCGGGGTGGCCGAACCTTTGATTAAGGCGATCATCTCGTCCATGTTGGAGACAGCAACCGCCAGGCCCTCCAGGATATGGCCGCGGTCTCGGGCTTTTCTGAGTTCAAAAACGGTGCGGCGGGTAACGACCTCTCGGCGGTGATCGATAAAGGCAGAGAGCATCTGCTTTAAGTTCAGCGTACGCGGCTGGCCATCGACCAAGGCCACCATATTCATACCGAAGGTATCTTGCAGCTGGGTGTTCTTGTACAAATTATTTAAGACCACCTCGGGCATCTCGCCGCGCTTTAATTCAATCACGACGCGCATGCCTGATTTATCGGATTCATCACGAATATCGGAGATGCCTTCGATCCGCTTTTCATTCACCTGCTCGGCGATACGCTCAAGCAGGTTGCGTTTATTGACCTGGTAAGGGAGCTCATCGATGATGATGGCCTGACGGGCGCCCTTATCGATGTCTTCAAAGTGGGTCTTTGCCCGCATCACCACCCGGCCGCGGCCAGTCCGATAGCCCTCACGCACGCCAGCTAAGCCATAGATGATCCCCGCAGTCGGAAAATCAGGCGCCGGGATGATATCGATTAACTCATCCACTGTGATTTCTGGGGTTTCCAAGACCTTCAGGCAGCCTTCAATCACTTCCGAAAGATTGTGGGGCGGAATGTTAGTGGCCATGCCCACTGCGATGCCTGATGAGCCATTAATCAGCAGATTGGGGACCCGCGCAGGCAGGATTAAGGGCTCTTTTTCGCTGCCATCGTAGTTTGGCCCGAAATCTACGGTTTCTTTATCTAGATCCTCGAGAAGTGCATGAGCGATCTTCGATAGCCGGATTTCGGTGTAACGCATCGCTGCCGCGTTATCACCATCTACCGAGCCAAAGTTACCCTGGCCATCGACCAGCATGTAGCGCAGGGAGAAATCCTGGGCCATGCGTACGATCGTGTCGTAGACGGCAGAATCCCCGTGAGGGTGGTACTTACCAATGACATCACCCACGATACGGGCTGACTTCTTGTAAGGGCGATTCCAATCGTTGTTCAACTCATGCATGGCAAAAAGAACCCTGCGGTGCACGGGCTTTAAACCATCACGAACATCGGGGAGCGCTCGGCCCACAATCACGCTCATGGCGTAATCGAGGTAGGAGCGGCGCATTTCCTGTTCCAGGCTAACTGGGAGGGTCTCTTTAGCGAAGGATTCCATCACGCGATTTTACCTTTTTAATCCACCTAACCTGTGGCAGAATCCTGGACTAAACGCGATAAGTTCAGCCTGAAAAATTGCCCCGTTTGTAAGGAGTTTTGAATGCGAATCAGCGCCCTTCCCAGCCTGCTCTCGGCAGCCGCTTTAACCCTAACGTTCTCAGTCACTGCAAGCCCAGTATTCGCCCAGGCGCCGGCGGCCTCGAATGGCTACGTGCAGTCCTCCGGCGGGTCAGTTCGCAGTGGCTCAGGCACCTGCGTGCGCACCGGCTACTGGACCCCGCAGATGGCAACCGAAGAGTGCGATCCGGATCTCCTGCCAAAGAAAACCCCGGTAACTGCGCCCCCACCGCCACCGCCCGCTCCGGCTGTTCAAGCGCCACCGCCACCCCCAAGACCGATTGTTGAGAAGGTGAGCCTTCGCGGCGACACGCTTTTTGACTTTGATAAGTCGGTCGTCAAACCTGAGGGCAAGGCCGTGCTGGATAAATTGGTCGATCAGGCCAAGGCCTTAAACCTCGAGGTAATCGTGGCAGTCGGCCACGCCGACTCAGTCGGCACGGATGCCTACAACCAGAAGCTCTCAGAGCGCCGGGCCGCAGCGGTAAAAGCCTATCTGGTGAGCAAGGGCATTGCAGCCAATCGGGTCTATACCGAGGGCAAAGGCGAGAAGTCGCCCGTAGCCGATAACAAGACCAAGGAAGGTCGGGCAAAAAACCGCCGCGTTGAAATTGAAGTCGTCGGCACGCGTAATCTGAAATAAGCCTGCCTTTTGAAATCTAAAAGCCCCAGGCAGATTTGTCTGGGGCTTTTACTTTGAAGTACGCCACATGAACGTTGACCAAGCCGAGTTAGAGAAATTCAGTGCCCTGGCCTCGCGCTGGTGGGATCCCACAAGCGAGTTCAAGCCGCTGCATCAGATCAATCCGCTGCGGCTTGATTGGATTGATAACTTGGCTTCGCTTAAAACCAAACGGGTTGTGGATGTGGGCTGCGGCGGCGGAATTCTGGCGGAATCGATGGCAAAACTTGGGGTTTCGGTAAAAGGCATTGATCTGGCCGAAAAGCCGCTTAAAGTCGCCCAGCTGCATGGGCTGGAGAGCGGCGTGAAAGTCGACTATGAGGCAATTTCGGCTGAAGACTTGGCAAGCCGCGAGGCCGGCCAGTTTGATGTGGTGACCTGCATGGAAATGCTTGAGCATGTGCCAGACCCAGCCGCTACCATCGCGGCCTGCAGCCAGCTGGTGAAGCCCGGGGGCTGGGTGTTTTTCTCTACCATTAACCGCAATCCAAAGAGTTTTCTCTTTGCCATTATCGGTGCGGAATATGTGCTGCGGCTCTTACCGAAAGGTACCCACGAATATGCAAAGTTTATTAAGCCCTCTGAGCTTGCCGATGCCGCCCGCGATGCCGAACTGCAACTGCATCAGATGGTGGGCATGAGCTACAACCCGATCACTCAGGTCTATGCGCTGACAAGAGATACCAGCGTCAATTACCTAATGGCCTATCGAAAGCCCTGATGCCCGAATTTCAGCCCGAAGCGAGACCTGATTGGCTTAAGCGGTGGTCGGCCCAGAGCCGGCGGGCCATGCTTTTTGATCTTGATGGAACGCTCCTGGATTCGGCGCCTGATCTGGCGCATGCGGCCAATCAGGTCCGCAAGCAGCGCGGCATGGATCCAATGCCGGTGGATGAACTCAGGCCCTGGATCTCCCAGGGCGCGCGCGGGATGATTACCCGAGGCTTGGGCATCACCACCGACCACCCAGAGTTTGAGCCTGCGCGCAAGACTTTTATGGAGTTCTATGCACAGTGCTTATCCAGGCAGACCACCTGGTGGCCCGGTATGGATCAGGTCGTTGAGCAGCTTGAAGCCAAGGGCATTGCCTGGGGAATTGTGACCAATAAGATTGCCCGCTTCACCGAGCCTTTGCTGAGAGATATCCAACTCTACGACCGATGTGCCGTGGTCGTAAGCGGCGACACCACGCCCCACCCCAAGCCCCATCCCGCACCGATTGCCCATGCCATGAATCTGCTGGGCCTCTCCGCAGAGGCTGTGGTCTATGTGGGCGATGATCTCCGGGATATACAGGCGGGGTTTGCCGCCGGCACCTGGACAATCGGCTGTGACTTTGGCCACCACGTGGAGGAGCCGCTGCCCCGGCAGTGGGGGGCGGACGCCTTAATTCAAAAGGCCCAGGACCTATACCGATTTCTGTAGCGGCGCTGCTTTTAAAAAACAACAAGTGCGGGTCCCAAGTATTGTTTAGCGGGAACTTTGGGGCCATACTTCGCGTCCTAGTTGCAGTAACAAACAGAGAAACATGGGGCCGACCCGGTTTCGACGTGGGTAGTGAAGGAGTGCAGGGCATACCGAGGACCGATTCCCTCGTAAATCCATTCGGAAAAAAACAAACGCAAACGACGAACGTTTTGCTCTCGCAGCCTAAGTGCTAGCGAGCGCTGCACCGGCTCTCTGATGGGCCGGGCGGGGCAACCCGCAGCAG
>JAGWXV010000142.1 GCA_018969705.1 Betaproteobacteria bacterium | reverse complement strand
ACACTGAGCCCAAAAAATTTTGCCAGCTTGCGGCGGTTAAAAAAGAAAAAAACAATGCTCGCAATGCTGAAAATACCAAGGAGATTGATCGGCTGAAGTAAAAAATCCAGTGTCTTAGTGAGCGTGAAAAACATGATGCGGTGATCTCGGTTGATGGTTGGGCCGCAGGAAGTCTAGCACCTCACTGCGGCTTTTGACGGTGCTGCCGAGCCTGCGCCTGGATCGCATGGCGATTCTCCGCTGAGAGCCGACCCAAATTTTTGATTTGCATGACCATGCGCGGATTTTTGGCCAGCAGCGCCTCATGCCGCATCAGAAAGTCCCAATACAAGGTCGTGATCGGGCAGGCGTCTACGCCCGTGGAAGTGGCGGGATTAAATCGGCAGTGCTTGCAGTAATTGCTCATGCGGTCAATGTACTTGCCGCTTGCGGCATAGGGCTTACTGGCCATCACGCCGCCATCGGCATACTGGCTCATGCCGAGCACATTGGGCAGCTCCACCCATTCCACGGCATCCACATACACACTGAGGTACCACTCATGCACGGCTTTAGGGTGAATTCCTGCCAGCAGGGTGTAAAGCCCGGTGACCATCAGCCTTTGAATATGATGCGCATAGCCGGTGCGAAGCGTCTGTTGAATCGACTCTCGCAGGCAAGTCATCTCGGTCTCGCCTGTCCAGAAAAAATCCGGCAGCGTATGTTGTGCTTTCAGCGCATTACGCTCTAAGTACTCTGGCATGTTCAGCCAATAAATGCCCCGCACATATTCTCGCCAACCCAGAATCTGGCGAATAAATCCCTCCACTGCCGCCAGCGGCGCAGCGCCCGCTTTAAACGCCATTTCTGCGGCACTCACGACCTCTTTTGCAGAGAGCAGTTTTAAATTCAGGGCGCTCGCAATATGCGCGTGATACAGCCATGGCTCACCGGTCCACATGGCATCTTGATAGGTGCCAAAAAGAGCGAGCCGGTGCTTGATGAAGTCCTCGAGCGCTTTGAGCGCTTCTTTACGGGTCACGGGCCAGCCAAAACCTTCTGCCGAGGCGCTCACCGATCCGGGCTGGTCCGCAAAGACTGTGTTCACCATGTCAATGACTTCGCAGGTGATCGCATCGGGCTTAAATCGCAATGGCTTGGGCAATACGCCTGGCCCCTCTTTACCGAATGCCCCACGATTTTCTTGATCAAAGTTCCACTGACCACCGACCGGTTTGCCATCTTTCATCAGGATTGCGGTCTTCTCGCGCAGCTCCCGATACCAGTACTCCAGCCGCAGTTGTTTGCGGCCACGGGCATGCTCTGCAAAATCGCGCACCGTGGAGAAAAAATGCCGGTCCTCCCGAATCTCCAGCGGGATCTGGGAGGACTCCGCAACCCCCCGAAGCTCTTGAAGAACCCGCCAGTCTCCAGGTGCAGTCATGATGAGTTTCGCGGGCTGGTGTTTTTTGATGGCCTGCTTTAACGCTTCGCCAAGTGTTGATTCATGCGGTGAGTGATCAAGCATGATGTAGTCCATCGGCCATCCGCGTGTGCGCAGCTCTTTGGCAAAGTGACGCATTGCCGCGAGAAACACGGCGATGCGCTGCTTTGAAGACGGCACATGAGTGGATTCGTGTTTGACCTCGGCCATCCAGATGCAGTCTTTTTTCGGATCAAAGCCATCAAGGCCTGCCGCCTGGAGATCCAGCTGATCACCTAACACAATCACCAGGTGACGAATTGCGTCCGCTGTCATCCGATCCACCCATCTTGATCAAGAATGGTGCGTACTGCGGTGAGCTTTACTACGCCGGGCGCAAATGCGCCGCCTACTGGGTTGAAGATATCGAGGTAAAAAAATTCAGTGGGCTCAACGAGTCGATCGCCAATGATTTCGACTGCGATAACGGCATGGCTCTCTCCTGGGTAGAGATTCAATTTGCCGCTTGCGGCGATGTAATCACTGCCGGAGGTGGCACTACCGTCCCGGGTGGTGTACTCCACGCTAAGGGTGGCCTCCGGCTGTTGCCGTGTGCCATTAAATTGCACCAAGAAATAGGTCAGGCTGGTTCCGCTATCGCCTTCGCTGATGATTTTTTGGACCTGGTCGGGCCGGGCGGGTGCATCCAGGTAATTGGCGCGTAAGTTCTGATCAATCCATTGCTGATAGGCGCTCACGCGCTGCCAGGCGCCAATTTCACCAAAGCTGCTGTTCATCAGCACGGTGTCAATGTCGGGCCGAATGGCACCTTTATGAAGGCTTGTGGTGTAGCTGGCCACGCCCGCGATGCGGCTGCCAATGAATGCGGGCCCGCCACTGTCGCCTTGTGCAACCAGGCCCTCGGCTGCACCCCGGCCAAAGTCGCCCAAGCCCAGTAGTCGGCCCAAGGCATCATTGGCACTGATGCCGTTATCAAAATCGGCCACAAGCTGCGTACCAGTAACTGGCGTCCATGACATGCCGCCGCCCAACTCTGCTTTCAGTGCGGCCGCATCGGCATCAAACTGATTTTCTGCTTTCAAGCGAATGGGAGGGCTGGATTCGGTGCTGGTGATTCCCGTCTGACCGGTGCCCGTTTTTCCGAAACCGACC
>JAGWXV010000141.1 GCA_018969705.1 Betaproteobacteria bacterium | reverse complement strand
ATCTTCGGCCCTCTGGCCCACAAACTCACCTATATCCCCGTGATTACGCGGCAGCGGGTTCCGGAGCTTCTGAACGCGCGTATCACCACCTTGATTGAAAACGGCGCGCTCGAGGAGGCCGCTGGACTCAAGCTTGACTTGGACAACTCCCGCATCATGCTCTGTGGCAATCCGGAGATGGTGGACCAGACCCGCCAGGTTTTAAAGCAACGAGGATTCAAGACAAGCCGGCAATCGAGCCCCGGACAGATTGCTGTGGAGAATTATTGGTAAACTCGCGGGTCAGAAGGAGGGCTCCCCTCACGTGCTCTACCAGCTACACGAATTACAGCGCTCGATCCTCCACCCCATAAGCCACCTGGCCAGTGCCGGTGCGCATCTGTATACCAATCCCTACAGCCCGCTGTCGTACACGCCGTTCTCGCGGCGGCTCGCAGCGACCTTCGACCTGGTGCATCGGCTGGGCAAGGACTACGAAAAACCTGCCTTCGGTCTGCAAACAACCTCGGTGGATGGCCATGAGGTGGTGATCACCGAGCGCATCGTTGCCGAAAAGCCCTTTTGTAAGCTGATTCACTTTGAGCGTCAGTTTGGGAACAGCCCGCGCCGTGCCTCAGACCCAAAAATTCTGCTGGTTGCGCCCATGTCGGGCCATCATGCGACCCTCCTGCGGGATACGGTCCGTGCCCTGCTGCCCCATCATGAGGTTTTTATTACCGACTGGATTGATGCCCGCATGGTGCCCTTGAACATGGGGCCCTTTCATCTCGATGACTATGTGGAATACGTTTGCGAATTCATCCGGCTGCTATCGCCTGACTTAAATGTGATTTCGGTCTGCCAGCCCACCGTGCCGGTGCTGGCTGCGGTCTCGCTGATGGCCAGCGCCAACGACCCTGCATCTCCACGAACCATCATCATGATGGGCGGCCCAATTGATGCGCGCAAAAGCCCAACCTCAGTCAATGATCTGGCCGTTGAAAAACCACTGCACTGGTTTGAAAATCATGTCATCTATAACGTGCCGTACAAATATCCTGGCTATCTGCGCAAGGTCTACCCCGGATTTCTTCAGCATGCCGGCTTTGTCGCGATGAATCCGGGCCGGCACCTGACATCCCACTACGACTACTACCTCCAGCTGATTAAGGGCGATGGTGAGAGCGCCGATTCGCATCGGGCCTTCTACGACGAATACAACGCAGTGCTGGATCTCGCTGCCGAGTTCTACCTCGATACGATTCGCGTGGTCTTTCAAGACCATCTGCTGCCAAAGGGGCAGTGGACAGTGCGCGGAAAGCCTGTGCGGCCGCAGGACATCACGAAGACTGCACTGCTGACCATCGAAGGTGAGCTCGACGACATCTCCGGTGCGGGCCAGACCCAGGCCGCTCACAATCTCTGCACGGGAATTCCGGCCCACCGACAGGAAGATCTTGTGGTAGCCCAGGCCGGCCATTACGGTATCTTCAGTGGACGACGCTGGCGTGAGCAGGTTGCCCCCAAGATCGCGGATTTCATCCGAAGCCATTGATGCCGTTTTGCCGCAGACGCAGTGCACGCGTTGCGGCTATCCCTGCTGTCGTGATTACGCCGAGGCCATTGCCATCGGCCAGGCCAATATCAACCAATGCCCCCCGGGAGGCCGGGCGGGAATTCAAAAACTCAGCGCCCTCACGGGCCTGCCGGCGCTGCCGTTAGACCCCGCCCACGGCCAGGAGGGCCCACGGCAGCTGGCCTGGATTGATGAATCCCGTTGCATTGGCTGCACGCTCTGTATCAAGGCCTGCCCGGTCGATGCGATTGTCGGCGGCTTTAAGTTCATGCACACGGTATTGGCAGATCAATGCACGGGCTGTGAGCTTTGTGTCGCGCCCTGCCCGGTGAACTGTATTGAGTTGGTGACACCGATTGCACCGCTGGCCTGGACCCCAGAGGATGCCGCGACCGCGAAAGCACGATTCATCGCCCGTCAGCGACGGCAGCAAGCGCATGAACAGGCCCAGCAAACGGCAACGCAGAAATCCGATCAACTTGCGAACGTGCTCAAGCGCGCACGCCAGCGGGCCCGCTCCCGCTTATCTGATCGCGGCCCCGAGCCTGTCAAATGAATGCGGAAAAACGTATCGAGATTTTTCGCCGCCTGCACGCGATCAATCCCAATCCCACCACCGAGCTCGAATACCGCACGCCGTTTGAGCTGCTGGTCGCCGTGCTGCTCTCGGCGCAGGCGACCGATGTTTCGGTCAATGCAGCCACGCGCAAGCTCTTCCCCAAGGCCAATACACCGCAAAAAATTGCGAAACTTGGTGTCGTAGGCGTTACGCCTTTCATTAAAACGATCGGCCTTTATCGGACCAAGGCCAAACACTTAATCAAGACCTGTGAGCTGCTACTCGCCCATCACGGCGGCGCGGTGCCCGAACATCGTGAAGCACTCGAGGCGCTTCCGGGTGTTGGCCGAAAGACCGCTAATGTAGTGCTCAATACCGCATTTGGCTGGGAATCGATTGCGGTCGACACCCACATCTTTCGTGTCGCGAATCGCACGAAAATCGGACCTGGAAAAACGGTAATGGAGGTCGAAAAGCGTCTTGAGCGCCTCGTGCCGAGTGCCTATAAGCGCAATGCCCACCACTGGCT
>JAGWXV010000019.1 GCA_018969705.1 Betaproteobacteria bacterium | reverse complement strand
TATGCCGACTCCCAATGCGGGGCGGCCCGCCTTAGGCCAAGTGTACCAAGCGGTCCCCCTGCAGATCCCACAGCTGTGCCTTGGCCGTGAGAATCTTGGCGGTGACCCTGGCCTGGGGCCGAATTCTGGCAAATTGATCACGATATAACGCAAGCTGGCGAACGTAATCCGCGTGCTCTGAGGGCAGAACATTCCACTTGAAATCAACGATCCACCACTCCTCTGGTGACTCCTGGATCCGAACCACGCGATCGGGACGCATCAGTGCGCCGGATGGCAAATCCATCGTGGGCCACTCGGATTCGGAGTACGCAAGAACATTCGGACTGAAGATGCGGGCTGCAAACTCGGACTTTCCAATGGCCGCAGCTGAAGCGATCACCTCATCTCGGGCAGCGCAAGGCAGTCCAAATTCAGCAATCAGTGCGCGGGCAACCGCGGTGGCCTGCTGGGGCCCGAATTCCAAAAGTCGGTGCAGGGCTTTGCCCTGTCGCATCGCCAGTGTCTCAGCTGCTGGCAAGCCTGCTGCATTCGTTTTTTTATCAAAGCGCAATCCGCGCCATGTCACTGCAGACGGTGCGAGCAAAGCGGGGGTACCCTCCTGTGCGGCCGGGCCTGGCAAGCCGGGCTGAACAAAATCACGTTGCTCGCAATGGCCCTTTAGTTTTTCATACCAGGTGGGCTTACGACTACTCGAAGCCGGCCGGTCTTCGCCCGTGGCGCTTAATAAAAGTACTTGCTTGGCCCGCGTAATGCCGACATAAAGAAGATTGAAATCCTCTTCATCGGCGCGCCGGTCCTCTTCTAGTAACGCATCGCGAACAAATGGGCTGATGGGATCGCCCGCAATCCAGCCCGCATGGCCGAGGATCGCATCGCGATTCTCCGACCATTGCGACAGCCAACGCAGCCCGCTTTCCGATCGGCCCTGATCCATCAGCCCCGCAAGCACCACAACTCTGGCCTCAAGGCCCTTGGCCGCATGCAACGTTGAGAGGGCCACCGCCTGCTGATTCGGTAAGACACCGGGGCCGGGAGACTCCGAATCGGAGAGGGCGGCAGCGCGATTTAGCTCACGCAGAAATCTTGGCAGGCTGGGCAGCCGTCCTGTGTCGAGCTCCAAGGCAAGGCCAATAAAGGCTTCAATATTCGCAAGCCGCTGCAGGCTACGAAAATCGGGAGTCCGAGAGGCAATCCGATCGAAAACATCTTGATCGTGCAGGATCTGATCCAGTAAATCATGGACCGGCAGCTGCGTCGATAAATCAATCCAGCGCGACAGACTTTTGGCAGCAGCCACCAAGGCAGGGTCTGCGTCGGGCTTAAGACCACAGGCCAGTAAGCCAGCGTAAAAACTCTCTACATCATTAGTAGCCCGCTGTTTTGCAATTGCCACCAGCTGCGAATCGGCGAGGCCAAAGATCGGGCTTTTCAATGCCTGGGCACAGTCGCGATCCGACCAGGGTGCGGCCAAGAAACGCAGCAGCGCAATCAGATCTTCGATTTCCGGAGACGACAGCAGCCCGCCTGAACGGTCACTGACAAAAGGAATACCCGCTTCGGTGAGCGCCAGCTCATAGCTCTGAAAATGCGTGCGGGCGCGAAGCAGGATCCGCACTTCTGACCACTGTAATGACGGCAACTCTTTGCGAAGCTGCAGTAAAGCGGCTGCGATCGCCCTGCCCTCACTTTCCCAATCGGGTGCCAGGCCAAGGTGCGCAACAAAACCGGCAGCATCAGTGGCGCGAGTCTCGTGATCGGTAAATCGATTGGGCGCGGCGCTGCCAAGTGCAGCATTCAAAAACGCCACCACCGCGGGGCCGCAGCGATAGGTGGTGTTCGTGGTGAGAACGTCTGCGCCAAAGTGCTGGGCAAGCCACCGGGATGCCGCGTAAAACACCTCTGGGTCAGCGCGGCGGAATCGATAAATCGACTGCTTGGGATCACCTACGATAAAGACCCGAGGGGCGCTGGCTGCAATGCTGTGGTCATCTTGCGCATACTGGGAGAGCCAGCCCCGCAGCATCGCCCACTGCACCGGATTGGTATCTTGAAACTCATCAACAAGGAGTTGTGAAATCTGACGATCAAATCGCGCATGAAAATCTGCTGCCAACGCTCCGCCAAGTAGCTCCCATGCCTTCATCTCAAGGCCGGTGAAATCGGTCTCGTGGCTTTTGGCCATGACTTCTTCCAGGCATTGGCCAAGCGTTGACGCGCAGGCCCAGAGGGCCTGATTGCGGGCCGCCGAAAGACGTGCATCGCAGGCGGCGATCAGCCCACCGAGTGCCGCGCCAAAGGCCTGAATCTGGGCCTTTAGTGCGGGGCCTTCGGCACCCCAGACCGCCAAGTCTTTGCCTTTACGAACAAAGCGATCATCGCCACCTTTTAAATGAAAGCGCGGGCTATCGGGATCACGAAGTATTTCCTCGGTCGTGCGTTGCGTCAGCATGCGGGCACGCAAATCGCTGAGCTCATCAGGATTCCACCGCGAAAACAAACCAGCGAGCTCAGCACGATCAGCGATCTGTGCATAGGCTTTGGCAAAAATCGCTGCTTGCGATTGTTGAGCCTGATAAAACGCAGCCACTGCCAATCGATTGGCCGATAGCGCATTCGCAATCACTGAGTTTCCGGCCTTTGCAAGACTTCCAACAGCCGCCCCATCGGACTGCGGCTGTGATTCAACACCAAAGGCCTGCCACTCCACACGGGCAGCTAACCAGGACTGCATCGCCTCGCGGACATGCCATGAGCCCATCAACTCAATTAACTCGGCATACGGCAGCCGATCCGCATGGTTTGCAAGAAACAACTCCCATGCCTGACGATGCAAATCGGAGGCACGCTGTGTCAGCGAAAGGCTGGCCATACCGGCTGCGCGCAGCGGTGCCATGGCGATCAGTCGGGCATACCAGCTGTGAAAGGTTCCAATCATGGGCGGCTGGGGATCCGATAAAAACCGCTGCAAGGCTTTGGGGGCTGCTAAAAGCGCGGCCTCAAGGGCCTGGCCGGTCAGGCCCCAGTTCGAGAGAATCTCGCGTTGTCGCTGCGCATCGCTGGCTGAAAAATCACGCAGCTGGCCAATCACCCGATGCCGCATTTCTGCGGCGGCTTTATTGGTAAACGTAAGAGCAAGAATAGATCTCGGGGCTACGCCTTCAAGAAGGGCCCGGGTAATTCGCGAAGACAAAAGCCAGGTCTTGCCGCTTCCCGCGCAGGCCTCCACAACCACACTGCGCTGGGGCTCCAAGGCCCTTGCTGGATCAAGGGCCATCGGTCTGCTCCGCACTATTGTTGGTATCGATCGCTGAGCGTGCGGCATCAAGCCGATAGTCATCGCGCCGGCAGATACCCCGCACGGCGCAGTACTGACAGATCTGCGCATCAGCATCAATTCCCCGCGCCTGCACCGGCGCGCCATCGGCAATCTCTTTGAGTTCTGAGCGCACTGATTCCAGGGCCTGGACACCGAGCTGCGCGATGGACGTGCCGTCATGTGGCGTGAGATCGATCTCGGTGACGGCCTCACGCCGAATCGACACAAAACGCGCAGCCCTGACTGGCTGGGCTGACTGCTGTGCCTGCAACAGCCAGGCATAAAGCTGCAGCTGAAGCTCATTGCCATCGGGACCTAAGCGTTTTTTCAAAAGTTTGGGATCGCTGGTTTTGAAATCCATCACCACGCCGCGCTGTACATCCAGTCGATCCAGCCGGCCTTTGAGCGTCACGCCCACATCCGGAATTTGTGCGCGTAGCGGCAGTTCAGTCTGAATAACACTGCCTGAATCGCTCGCCGAATTGGTAGCGGACTGAGTTGCAAGCCATCGGGCAAGTCTGGGCACGATTGCAAAGGCCTCGGCGCCCAACTGCGCCCAGATCGGCCTCGGGAGCGGGAGTTTTAATGTGGCGCCAGGACCGCCCCAGCGCCAGGGCTGCTCCAGACTTTGGTCAATCTGCCGATGTAACCAATCAGCGCACAGGGCCTCGGAATCAAATCCCGCCGGAGCCGCTTTTAAAACATGGTGCAACAGCGAGCCCAGATCAGAGGCCTGCGCGGATTCTTCAAGCGCATCGCATTGCGAAAGCGCCAAAAGCGAGGACAGCGCATATTGATAAGGACAGTCCACCAGTCGCTGCGATTCAGATACTGAGATCGTATCCGGCAGGCCCAGATCCCATCGCAGTTGCGTTTCGGCCTGAAAATCTTCTGTCAGGGCAGGCAAAAGACTGCAATCGAGCATCAGCGGCGAGATCATTTCGGCCGCTTTTTTTACTGGCATGGATGTCTGCAGCTCCACCCAGGGTGAGAACTGGACTGCACTATCTGGCTCATCGCTAGTCGCAATCATGGTGATTGGAAGATCCGATCGCCACAGCGCGGTAAACGCAGTAAAGCCCTCGGACTCCTCTTCAATGGGATCAAGTCCAAGCCCCATCTCGGCAAGCTGCGATGGCTCGAAAAATCGCGGCATCTCACGCTGGGGCAGACGCTTTGCATCAGCACCGATGACCAGCAGGGCCTGCGGCTTTTGCCACAACAAAGATGAGGCGGAGACCACACGGACTTTTGCCTCTTCGGTGGGCTCGACAAATCGCGCACGATTTAACTCTTCGGCCAGCACCGTATTCCAAAGCGATGACGATATCGCCAGCGAATCCGCCATCGACTGCTGCTGCAGAATTTGCAGCGCGGCCAACACGGCCTCTCCTGCGGGGTCCGATGCCAATGCGGCATCCAGGCCCAGCGCCTCTGCGGCCTGCAACAACTGATCCACCCAGCGTGCGAGGGGCTGGCGGCCACGTCGCCTTGCCATCTCAAAGACTTCTGCAGGAAGTGTGAGCAAGCCCTCCTGGGCAAGCGTCGCCAGACTAATCTCTGTGACCCGGCCCGCCTCGCGTACTGCGACATCCAGCATCTGACGCTTTTTCGCATCAAAGCCGCAGCTGGCTTTGAGGCCCGTGGCAACAAAAGGGGAATGGACCCATTCAAGAAGAGTCTGGGTCGTAATCGGGCCGCAGAGCAGCTGATTTAGGCCAGCAATTGCACTTGCGGCCACCGTAGTATCGAGCGCCCAGCCAGAACGGTCACCGAAGGGCTCTCCTGCGCGCTGCAATAAGGCACGCATTCTGCGGACCACTTTTCGATCCAGTGCAAGCACGCCAATATCGGTAAAGCCGCGTGCACGCCACTGCAGGATGGACTGCACACCGGCCCATGCGGTCTCCTCGAGGGTACAGGCGGCAATCAGTTCCCGCTCCTGCGATGCCGGCGCGACCTCGGATGCGGTCAGCGGATCAATCGACTGAAAACCAAAGACTGTGATCTGCGAGTCTTGCACGCCAAATAAAATCTCAGCCATTGCGAGTTCACGCTGCGACGGGGATCGGCCGAGACAAAACCAAACGGCATCAGTACAAAGCGATGATTGACGCTGGTGTTTTTTCAAGCCCTGTGTAATCCAGGGGACCTGATCCTCCGCATTTGACGTGGCCCGATACAATTCAGCCAAAACGCGCAAATCACTGGCGATCGAGTTGGCATCAGCCGATGTCGCAGGCAGCCCACGATGTGCGGCACCAAGCCAATCCCAGCCCTCAAAGATGTCGACCCACTGGCCGGCTAACAGCAACGCCGCCCGGGCGGAGCCGGCGAGTGCGTGCTTTAAAGCGGAATGATCAAGCAGGTGTTGCGCCAGTTCCACACGCCGTGCGCAGAGCGCGCGCGGTAGTGACACATCATTTACGCCACCATGGGATGCAATCTGGAAAACTGCGTGCTGCACAGCCTGATCAAGGCTGCCGCACCAGGGCAGTGGCCTGCCCTGCTTGCGGCCAGGCCACTGGACTGCCGCGAGCGCGGACTTCAGTGCGGCGGCAGCCGCCGGCGAGTCGGTAATCAGCGCTGGCGGGAGATCGCCCTGCGCCTGGCCCATGGCCTGGGACACGGCCTGCGACAGCGGCGCGGAGCTTGGCAGGGCAAAAACTTTAGGCATGGGGGAATTTATGCTATTGTCCTCGGCGAAATCACCATAGTAGACAGCCCAGCAGGCTCACGGAGTGATCGATGCGGCAATCCGCCGCCCCGCCTGCTCAAAAATAATAAAGTCCCCCTGGTTACACCACTATGAGCCAACATGTTCTCGCTGTAAGCGATGCCTCATTTGAGGCCGATGTCCTGAAATCAGATCTGCCCGTGCTGGTGGACTTCTGGGCCGAATGGTGTGGCCCCTGCAAGATGATCGGGCCAATTGTCGAAGAGATTGCCAAGGAATACGACGGCCGACTGAAAGTCGCCAAACTCAATGTCGATGAAAATGCTGAAGTGCCCGCCAAGCATTCGATTCGAGGCATTCCCACACTGATTCTTTTTAAAAATGGTGCTGTGGTCTCCCAGAAAGTCGGGGCAGCAGCAAAATCGCAACTCACCGCATGGATCGATAGCAGCTTATGATTTCGCTTCAGGCCGCAGTCTCGCGCGGCCTGATTTCTGTGCCCCGTCTCGGGGCCTCAGGGCAGGCGCTCTGAACACCACTCCCTAATTTTTAATTCACGTTTTTAAACCCCGGCCGTCTCTGCGGCGACACTTCGCTAAACGCTTATGCACCTCTCCGAACTAAAAGCCCTTCATGTGACACAACTTGTTGATCTGGCGATGAGCCTTGAGATCGACAACGCCAGCCGACTGCGCAAACAGGAATTGATGTTTGCGGTCCTGAAGAAAAAAGCCAAGCTGGGCGAACAGATTTTCGGTGACGGTGTGCTGGAGGTCCTGCCCGATGGATTTGGGTTCCTGCGCTCCCCAGAATCCAGTTACCTCGCCAGCACCGATGACATCTACCTCTCACCCTCTCAGATTCGCCGTTTTAATCTGCACACCGGCGACTCGGTAGAAGGCGAGGTCCGCACCCCCAAAGAAGGCGAGCGCTACTTCGCGCTGGTGAAGGTCGACAAGATCAACGGCCAGCCACCCGAAGCTTCAAAGAACAAAATTCTTTTTGAAAACCTGACACCACTGTTTCCCGATGAGCCCATCGTGCTGGAGCGGGAGATGAAAGGCGAAGAGAACATCACCGGCCGTGTCATCGACATGATCGCGCCAATTGGTAAAGGCCAGCGGGGATTGCTGGTGGCCTCACCAAAAAGCGGTAAGACCGTGATGATGCAGCACATCGCCCATGCGATTACCACCAACTACCCCGAGATCACGCTGATTGTGCTGCTGATTGATGAGCGGCCAGAGGAAGTCACCGAAATGCAGCGCAGTGTGCGGGGTGAAGTGGTTGCATCGACGTTTGATGAGCCCGCGACACGCCATGTCCAAGTGGCAGAGATGGTGATCGAGAAAGCCAAGCGCCTAGTCGAGCATAAAAAAGATGTGGTGATCCTTCTGGATTCGATCACGCGCCTGGCCCGGGCCTACAACACCGTGGTGCCGACCTCCGGCAAAGTGCTCACGGGTGGCGTGGATGCGAATGCACTGCATCGGCCGAAACGTTTCTTTGGCGCGGCCCGAAACATCGAAGAGGGCGGATCGCTCACCATCATCGCCACTGCCTTGATCGATACCGGCTCGCGGATGGACGAAGTGATCTACGAAGAATTCAAAGGTACCGGCAATATGGAAGTCCACCTGGCCCGTCGCCTTGCAGAAAAGCGGGTCTATCCGGCCATCAATATCAATCCCTCGGGCACCCGCCGCGAGGAGCTACTCATCAAACCCGATGTGCTGCAAAAGATCTGGATTCTGCGCAAGCTGCTCCACGATATGGATGAGCTTCAGGCCATGGAATTTCTGCTCGATAAGATCCGCCAGACCAAGAACAACGGCGAGTTTTTCGATATGATGAAACGCGGCGGCTAGGGTTTGCGAGGCGCCAAATTTTTCTATATAGTTCAAGGACTTAGGCACGTAGCACCCACTGTTCAAGCGGTGCCGGCGACCCCACTCCCTTAAGGAAAACACATGAAACAAGGCATTCACCCCGATTACCGCGAAGTCGTGTTCTTGGACTTATCCAACGACTTCAAATTCATCACTCGCTCCACCGTCCAGACCCGCGAGACCACCAAATGGACCGATGGCAAGGAATATCCGCTCTATAAGCTGGATACGAGTTCCGAGACCCATCCGTTTTACACCGGCAAACAAAAGCTGGTGGATACCGCAGGCCGTGTCGAGAAATTCCGTCAGAAATTCGGCAGCAAAACTGGCAAGAGCGCGGCTAAGGATGCTGCCAAGGCCTAAAGCCCCGATCGATTCCGATGACAAAGACTGAAAAAGGCAGCCGCAAGGCTGCCTTTTCATTTCTAGAGGCTAACACCGGCGCCCCACTGCCCGGCCTGGCTGCCAGTGCAGCCAATCGCATTCCGCGTTGGCTGCTGATTTTGATTGTGCTGCTCTACATCGGCCACGGGCTTTTCTATCGCGACCCGTGGCGTGGCGATGACATGCTGGGCCTGGCCCTAGCGCGGAGCACGGCCGAAGGCCTACTGCGTGGTGATTTTTCTTTACTGCTGCTGCCGCAGCTGGGTGATCTGGCGTGGAATCAGCAGGGGCCCTTGTGGACTGCGTTACTTGCGATCTTCATGCTGCCAGCATATTTCTGGGCCGCAAGCACTGCATCACCGATTCCGATTCATCTGCTGGATGATCTCGCCCGAATCCCTGTTGCGCTCGCGATGGCACTCGGCCTCGTTGCCGTATGGAAAGCAACCGACCGCTTCGCAAGACGCCGCGAGGCCCAGCCCGTAGATCCGCTAGGCCTTGGGCCGCGGGCTTCTGCTTTTGGGAAAACGCTCGGCGACTGCGCGCTGCTGCTCACGATTGCTGCGCTGGGTCTGGTCTACCCCCTGCACCAGCTGGGAACCGCTGCAATTGAATTGCTACTGCAAGCATTGCTGCTCTGGGCGCTTGCAACTGCGCCGGAAACTCCAAAACGTGCCGGCTTTCAGGCGGGATCGATTGTGGCGGCCAGCCTGCTGACCCAGGGTGTGGGTTTGGCGATTACCCAACTCATTTCAGTGGCCTGCGTATTACTTTGGGCCCAGCCCTTGCGGCGAATCAGCAAAGAATTTCTCGCTCGCATGGCGCTCACCCTACTCATACTTACCGCGATCTGGCTAGCTGCAGCGTTTTCCATACTGCCTGGCGGTCGCATGCTCGAGTGGTGGCGTCTGGGCTTAATCGGCCCATCCGCGGCCGCAGATACGACAACCTCTTTTGCGATTCTCCAAAGTGTGGAGCCTTGGCTACGTGAGTCACTCTGGCGCTGGTGGCCCATTTGGCCAATCGCTATTTTTGGGCTGCTGTCGATCCGGCAGACTCGACTGTCTCGATCGCCGCACTGGTCGGTGCCGATTACGCTCACTGCTGTTGCCATCACACTCGGACTGCTCGGGCCCGCCCACTGGAAAGTACAGCACATCGTGCCGATTGTTCCGCTGGCGATGCTTGCCGCCTTTAGCCTGCTCTCGCTGCCACGGCCGGTTGTGAATCTGGTGGACTGGTTTGCAGTCACGTTATTTACAACCGCAGGCATTTTTGTCTGGCTGTATTGGACCGCCCTGAATTTCGGGGTACCTGCGCCACTGGCGGCCAAAGTTCCACTGCGTGTGCCTGGCATTGTCGGCACCGCTAATCTTTACGAGATCTTGATTGGCCTAATCGCGACCATTGCCTGGGTGGCGCTGGTGCTGTGGCGAATACGCCGAGGGGCGCCTCGGCTTTGGAGGCCTGTTGCACTCAGTAGCGGTGGAGTGCTGCTGCTGTGGAGCCTGCTCACCACACTCTGGCTGCCTGCGATCGATCGGCTTCAAGGCCAGCGCCTGCTGGCCGCCTCGCTTGAACAGGGCTGGCTACAATCCGCCTCCACTCGGCTAGGCATCGCGCCGGATTTGCTTGAAAAACAACTCGCTATGGACCGTGACAGCCTGCCCGCTGCGGCGTGTGTAGGACCCTCGCAACAATCCACTGCGTTTGATGCGATGGCAATTGCCGCCAGTCGGCTTCCAATATCTTCGCGGCCGGAATGCCAGTGGCGACTCGGCATCGTTGGGGGGCCCGAACAAGAAACCGCTAATACCACCGCTAGCCAACAGTGGCGCGTGGTCTGGCAGAGCAATGCAGAGGACCGACGCGGCCGCCAGCGTTATCTACTACTTGAACGCATTCGATGACCCGCGCGCGTGATGTCTTCACGCTGGGCTGGCCAATTTTGGTGGGCCAGATTGCCGTGCTGGGCAATGGCGTCATCGATACGGTGATGGCAGGCCAGCGATCTGCTGAAGACCTTGCGGTCATCGGGCTTGGTGCGGCAATTTATATCAGCGTGTTTGTGGCATTTCGCGGCGTACTGATGGGGCTAACGCCCATTGCGGCAGGCCATTTCGGTGCGGGGCGACTTTCTGAAATCGGTGACGATGTGGGGCAGGCGGCCTGGGTAGCGCTGATTCTGGCAGCAATTGGCATTCCATTGCTCTGGTGGAGTGAGCCCTGGCTGGGCCTCACCCAGCCCGATCCCGATCTGCACACGCCGCTAACTGAGTATTTGCAAATCATCGCCTTGGCGATGCCCTCAACGCTGCTCTACAGCGTATTTTTTACGCTTAACAGCGCGACTTCCCGGCCCGCAGTGACCATGACCATCAATCTAGTCATGCTGACCGTGAAGTGGCCTCTGAATCTCGTATTTATGGACGGCATCGATGGCTTGATCACGCCCATGGGAGCGGTCGGCTGTGCAGTCTCCACCGCGATTCTGTCTTGGATCTCGTTGGCAGTGGCATTGATGGTTCTTCTTTTAGATCGCCGCTATCGCGACTTTCATGTACGCCTGCGCCAGCCGGTCTTTGGAAAGATTTCTGAATTACTGCGCATCGGCTTTCCTATCGGGGCGGGCTATCTCATCGAGGTGACATCTTTTACCTTGATGGCCCTTTTGATCGGTCGCTTCGGCACCATCGCAAGTGCAAGCCATCAGGTCGCAGCGAATCTCGCCACACTGATTTTTATGATGCCGCTGGCCTTATCAAATGCCACCAGCATTCTGGCCGCCCAATCCATCGGTGCTGGCGATGAGGCCAAGGCACGGGCCTGGGTCTGGGCGGGCATGCGGCTGGTCATGGGGATCGCGGCGGCAATTGTCTTGGTGCTCTTGGCGTTGCAGGATTCTTTGGCGCAGCTTTATGCCGAAGATCCGATGGTGCAGCAATTTGCGCGGGTGCTCATCATCTATGCAGCGGTCTGTCACATGCTCGATGCGCTGCAGTGCCTGCTGTACTCCTCGCTTCGTGCATGGAGAATTACCTTCACGCCAATGCTGGTCTACGGCATCAGCCTCTGGGGATTTGGGGTGGGCGGCGGCTGGTGGTTTGCCCACACGCTTTTCCTGCCCGGACCCTCGGCGCCGGAGGGATTTTGGATGGGCAACTTCCTGGGCCTGACGGCGGCCTGCATCGGCTTAGGCCTGCTGCTACGCCGACGATTTCTCAATCCAATTGTTGCGATAAAACCTTAGCTCTTCGATCGATTCCTGAATATCGGCTAGGGCCGTGTGGGCACCCTGCTTCTCAAAGCCCTTCATTACCGACGGATTCCATCGACGGCAGAGCTCCTTGATCGTGCTGACGTCAATATTTCGGTAGTGAAAAAACGATTCTAACTGGGGCATGTAGCGCTGCATAAAACGCCGATCCTGGTGCACGGTATTGCCGCACATCGGCGCCTTACCGGCCGGCACATAGCCCCGAATGAAATCCAGCAGCAGCTCACTGGCCTGCGACTCCGATGTTGTCGAAGCCCGCACCTTATCAATTAAGCCAGATTTCCCATGGGTACTTTTGTTCCACGCATCCATGCCATCCAGAAGACTGTCCGGCTGATGCAAGACCACCACCGGCGCAATCGCTAAAACCGTCAGTTGCGCATCAGTGACGACCATCGCTACTTCAAGGATGCGATCCACATCAGGGTTTAGGCCGCTCATTTCCATGTCGACCCACACCAAATTGAGCTCATTTGTTGTTGACATAGTCGGCAATGATCGCACAGGCTAAGATTTGGGCTATGCGTGATCGTCGGCAGCCCCAGCCCCTTTCTTGATATGCAGGCAAGAATCCTCAGCCACCATGGCCGGCAGGCCTGGGTGATCGATGGGCAGGGCCAGCATCATTTGTGTATGTATAAGGGCCGGGATCAGGAGCCCATGACCAATGACTGGGTTGAAATCGATTCGGCAGTAAGGCCTGCGGTGATTTTGCGGCAGCTGCCGAGAAAAAACGCCCTGCTGCGTAGCGAGGCCCATCGCAGTAAAGGGCTAGCAGCCAATATCGATCAGGCCATGATCGTAATTTCAGGTGATCCACTGTTTTCTGATGAACTGCTGGCGCGAATGATCTGTGCCTGTGTCGCAGAAGACATTTCTGGGCTGATTGTCGTCAATAAAGTAGACCTCTCCCAGCCCACGGCGCGGGCCCGGCAGCAGCTTGCAAGCTTTACCGACTGCTTTGCGCAGCTGGGCTGGGCCGTTCTGGAGGTGGCCGCCAAACCCAAGACACCGGGGTTTATTCAAACTGAAAATGCCGACTTGGTGCGTGCTCTTACCGAGAAAACTACCCTGGTCTTGGGCCAGTCGGGCATGGGAAAAAGCAGTCTCTTAAACTGGCTTGTGCCTGAATTTAACGCACAGACCCAGGAAATCTCACAGGCCCTTCAAACTGGCCGCCACACCACAACGGCCTCGCGTATGGTGGCTGCCCATGACGGCTGGCTCATCGATACGCCAGGCTTTCAGCTATTTGGCCTGCATCACCTCTCTGAGACACAGCTGGCGCTCGGATTTCCGGAGTGGGCGGCTGCGCAGGAGGCCCACGGCCGATGCCGGTTTGCAAATTGCCATCATTTGAATGAGCCCGGCTGCTCGGTCAAGCAGGCGGTTGAATCAGGCGAGATTGCGGCCCGAAGGCTCAGCCTCTGGCAGGGTCTGCTTAAAGCCAGCTGACACTCAGGTGCCAGCGTTGCGGCTGGCCAGAGACGATGCAGTTTTGGATGCTGTTGCGGGTTGTTTCAAAATCGGTGATGGTCTGCTGACTGGGTTTTAGTAGCTGACAGCCCACACGAAAGTGGTCCAAGTTGTATACATCACTCACATTTTTAACTTGGAGCATGAAACTTTCGGAAGACTTCTTTCCGCGGGAGAAGTAACAGTTCGACCAAATCGTGCCGACCTGCATCCGCTCCATCGCGCTAAATTCCAAACCAACTCCCTGAAAACCGATATCAAAAATACGGGGCTCAACAACAGCGCTAAATGATCCCGAGATCACCAGGTCAAGGGTCCGATCGCTTGGTGCCGGCACGCGAAAACTCTCGCGGCGCTGGATTGCGATGACCTCGGTGGGGAAATCCGACGTCACCAGGTCGTAGGAGCCAAACTTCACATTCGGTGCAATGAACTGTAACTTGTATTGATCGGCAGTAATCACTACCCAGAGATGCTGGGATTCCTTAATTGCCTTTGGGACGTCCGTGCCCTCAGGCAGGGAAAACGCTAGGCCCACCACCGGATCAGCCTCAACGCATTTCAAGGCCAACCGCTTGGAGAAGTCCTTAAGTGGCATGAGGCCCGCCGTGACCCCTGAATTGAATTCCCGGACGACGGTTCGCTCGGCCGGCCGAGGGTCCAGCTTAAATTGCTCTAGGACCTTGGCGTCAAGCTCGGGGGGGTAGGTTCGAAAGGCCAAAACAACCCTCTTTGGAGGTGAAATTTATCGAAGATTCCATTTTAGGGCATCCCCATTTACAGCTAAAATTCGGGATCCCTAAACCCTCTGGGGGCGGAGCGAGCGATTGAAAACGGGCGGGACGCCGAGACTGAAAGTTCTGGTCAGCAACCAGAAGGGAGGCGTTGGAAAGAGTTCACTGAGCGCGAATCTTGCCGCCTATTTCGCGATAGAGCGGCAGATGAGCACGCTTTTGATCGACCTGGACCGTCAGGGTACCTCATCTCAATGGATCAAAAACGCCGTTCATGTCGACCGGCTTAAATATGACCACGCCAGCCATTTGATTCAAGGTGCAAATCGTTTGGGCATCTTCAATGCCCGCTGCCATGTTCGGGATGCCTCAAATGTCCACGAGGTCGTTATCACGGATGTCACTTGGTCGCCCGCAGTCGGTTATGAGTTGTTGGAAATTTTTGATCTTTGGATTATTCCGACCTCGCTATCTGAATTGGAGCTACTCTCAACGATCGCTTTGCTCGGGGATCTCAAGCCCGCACTCGATCGGCCACGATCACCGCGGCTTTTGATTACGCCAAATAAAATTCATCCGTTTCAGCGCAAGTTTGACTCCATGGCCGCCCAACGGTTTCCGGTGCCATTTCTTTTGACGCCTCCAGTGCTGGCCGCCAAGGATTTCGAATCGCTGTATCAGCGGGATTACATCGTGAGCGCGGGAAAGGATGAAGTAAAGCAGCGCTTTCTAACCTTCTGTGAGGCTATCTGGAAGGCCAGCCAAATCTCCGTCTTCGAAGCCCATAGCATGCGGGCCCGCTCAGATTGGAATACGGGTGCCGCGTCTGCACCACCTTCCGCCCTGCCGGAAATTTCTCGGGTGCCCGAGATGATCAAGGCAGGCACTCCGGATGAGACTGCGCTTTAGTAAAGCCTTGAAACGCCTTACGAAACCCCAAGAGAGTCACAATGTTTAAAGCACTATTTCAGCTGCTCTTTGGCAGTAAGAAGAAAAAACTGGATCCTATGGCAGTCTACAACGAGATGGTCTACGAGGTCCGCAACAACTTCGAAAAGAGCCTCCGAGATGCCTTAAAAAAGGCCCATGGCGATAAGTCAAAGCAGATCGCCGAGATTGCCGCGAATTATGTGTTTGATTTTGGTGAATTTGGTTTTGATTTTTCTGAAGGCAAAGACCTAAAAAAGATCGTTGGTGCTGAGCTGGTCAATATCTGTAACTACGGTGTCGCTGATCCGCTTAAATTGCTTCGCGCTATGGTGCATCGGGCCTTGCAGTCAAAGAAGACTGGGCAAATTTTTGAGGACCACATGCGCGACCTCTGGATTCTTTGCTTGGTTCCCGTTGGGCCGCTGACACCGCCCGATTCATTTTTCCCCAGTACTGCTGGACACATGAACTTTGTCAAACGACTGCGCTTAATTGAAATCACCGATCGTCAGGCCGAAAATGCCCAGCGGGTCTGGAAGGACCCCCACTTAAAAGCCATTCTCGAGGCCTGGCTCACCGCCCACCACGATTAAGTGGGCTTGACGCGGTAGATCAAAAGCTCCGTTTCGCGCTCATCATCGACCTTGAGCACCTGACTGGGCTCGACGCCTGGCACACAGAAGCTATTGGAGATCAGCAGCGTTCCGGGCCGCATTTCCTGACAGGCCTTCTGCCACAGCTTCGGCATGGGCTCCGTAGATAGAAATGCGTACACCGCCGCATAAGGCGATAAATCCAGATCCCAGAAATTGCCCCGAATCAATCGGACGTTGACAAGCCCTGCTGCTTTCAGGCGTGCCCGAAGAAACGGTAGCCAAGCCGCCTCGATACCATCGAAAAATTGATGCGGATGTCTTTTGGCCAGCCCAATCGGTATGCTGCCTGTGCCAGCGCCAAAATCCAGCACCCGGGCATCGGGATGCCGGGAGAAGACCTCGCGGGCCAGGAGCTCTGAGACCGCTTCGATGGTGAGCTCGCTGGATAAAAACAAAGGCACCCGGCTTCGCACGGTGGGTCCAAACACCAAAACGAAAAGTAACAATGCGGCCAGGTACCAGCCGCTATGAATCTGCAGGCTATTGGCTGCAGCAACCGCAATCGGAAACACCCCATGAATCCAAAGCCACCAGCGATCTGACCTCAACCAATGTCCGATCAAGACCGCTCCGCAAGCCTGTCCAATCACAGCAAGCCACAGCCGCGGCGGGTCGCCAAAGATGTCCAGTACCAATGCGCTCAGCACAAAGGCCATCGCAAGCGTTTGGGAAAGAAGCGCTTTAGAGAGTGGGCCCAGCCGAATCACGCTGCCGTCTCGAACTGTGGAAGTGCGCCGATCTCTGGCAAGTCAGTCTCATCCTTAGTGCCGCGCTTTAATTCGTAGGCCCAGGCCAAGACCTTGGCCACCGCCTCAAAGAGCTGTTCCGGCACCGGGTCTCCGATTTCTAAGCGTGAATACATCAGGCGCGCCAGCGGCGGTATTCGAGCAATTGGCACCTGATGCTCTTTGGCCACATCCTGAATTCGCAAGGCAAGGGCGTCCAGGCCCTTGGCGACAACCACTGGCGCTAACATCGTCGCCTGGTCATAACGCAAGGCAATCGAATAGTGGTCCGGGTTAGCGACCACCACATCAGCCCGTTCAATGGCCGACATCATGCGGCTTTGGGCGATCTGCCGCTGCCGCTGCCGCAGCTTGGCCCGAATCTCGGGCGAGCCTTCCATCTCTTTCATCTCTTGCTTGACTTCTTCGCG
>JAGWXV010000140.1 GCA_018969705.1 Betaproteobacteria bacterium | reverse complement strand
GGGCCGATGTAGACCTCGGAGAGTTTCTCGCCAACACCGATTAAGAGGCCGCCGATAATGGCACCCGGCACCGAGGTAAGCCCGCCCAGAATAATCACCGGCAGGGCCTTAAGCGCCACCGTGCTTAGCGAAAACTGCACACCAATTTTTGACCCCCAGATCATTCCGGCGACCAGCGCGGTGACACCAGCCACACACCAGACAATGACCCACATCCGATTCAGCGGGATGCCAATGGATTGGGCGGCCTGATGGTCATCGGCCACTGCCCGCAGCGCCCGACCCGTTGGTGTTTTCTGGAAAAAGATAGTGAGTGCGGCCACCAAGCCGGCAGCAATAATCGCGGCATAGAGGTCTTCCTTGTTAATCAGAATGCCGCCCTCAAATACCGACTTCAGCAAGAAAATTGGCTCTTTCGGCATGCCGATATCGATCTTATAGACCGCGCTGCCGAAGATGGTCTGGCCAAAACCATCCAAGAAGTAAGTCACGCCGAGGGTGGCCATCAGCAGCGTTACGCCTTCCTGGTTCACCAGCGGCCGAAGCACCAGGCGCTCCACAATCCAAGCCAGCGCAAACATGAAGATCGCGGCTAAAGCAAATGCGATCAGGTTGGCCAGTAACTTACTTTCAAACCCTAACAACGCTGGCACCCACTCCGAGAATCTTGCCATGGCGAGCGCGGCAAAGAGCACCATGGCCCCTTGGGCGAAATTAAATACGCCAGAGGCCTTAAAGATCAGCACAAAGCCGAGCGCCACTAGCGAATAAAGGACCCCGGCCATCAGGCCGCCAATCAGTGTCTCAAAGAAAAATCCCATGACTTTCTCTGCCTCTCTTAATGCTCGGTGCCCAGGTAGGCATTGATCACATCAGGATTACGCCGCACGTCGTCGGGAATTCCATCGCCGATTTTCTTTCCGTAGTCCAGCACCACCACCCGCTCGGAAATATCCATCACCACGCTCATATCGTGCTCGATTAACACAATCGTGGTCCCGAATTCATCGTTCACATCCAGCACAAAGCGGCACATGTCCTGCTTTTCTTCCACGTTCATTCCCGCCATGGGCTCATCTAAAAGCAGCAGCTTGGGCTCCATCGCAAGGGCACGGCCCAGATCGACCCGCTTTTGCAGGCCGTAGGGCAGCTGGCCCACAGGGGTTCTTCGGTATTGCTGGATGCCCAGAAAGTCGATGATCTCTTCAACAAATTCACGGTGCTTGATTTCTTCTTTCTCGGCAGGCCCATAGCGCAAGGCCTGAAGAAAGAGGCTGGACTTCATCTTGAGGTTTCGGCCAGTCATGATGTTATCGAGCACCGACATGCCTTTAAAGAGCGCCAAATGTTGGAATGTCCGGGCAATGCCCAGCTCGGCCATGCGGCGGGGATTCACGTCGCCCAGCAGCGCGCCATCAAAGTAGATCTCACCTTTTTGCGGCTTGTAGGCGCCATTGATGCAGTTCAACATCGAGCTTTTGCCCGCGCCATTGGGGCCGATGATCGAGCGAATCTCGCCACGCTGCACATCAAAAGATATTTCGGAGAGGGCCTGAACGCCCCCGAAGGATAGGCTGATGCCTCGGACCTCAAGAATGGTGTCACGGGCGCTCATGCGGATGCTCCATAGGGAAAAGTCTTGGTGTCATGGATCTGTAGCGTGGCGGAGACCTTGCCGGACCGGCCATCTTCAAAGCGAACTGCGGTCTCGATGAACTGTTCGCGCTGGCCGCCATACATTGCTGAAATCAGCACCCCGTATTTCTCGTTGATAAATGAACGGCGGACTTTTCGGGTTCGGGTGAGCTCGTCATCATCCGGGTCCAGCTCTTTGTGCAGAATCAGAAAACGCGAGATCTGGGCATGGCCAAGCATGCTTTCTCGCGAGAGCTCCTCGTTCATCTTCTCGATACAGCCTTTGATGAGCTCGGCGACCGCTGGGTTACCGGCAAGGTCGACATAGCCGGAGTAGGCGATATCACGCCGCTCGGCCCAGTTGCCCACGGCCTCAAAATCAATATTGATAAAGGCGCCAACCCAGTCGCGGTCGGCGCCGAAAACGACCGCCTCTTTGACGAAGCTGAAAAACTTCAGCTTGTTCTCGATGTATTTGGGCGCAAAGACTTTGCCATCGGCCATCTTGGAGACATCCTTGGCCCGGTCAATGATGCGCAGATCGCCATCGCTGTCGATGACCCCCGCATCGCCGGTGTGGAAGTAGCCTTCGGCATCAATGGATTCGGCCGTCGCCTCTGGGTTTTTGTAGTATTCCTTGAGCAGAGACACGCCGCGGACCAAGACCTCACTGTTCTCACCGATCTTGATCTCAATGCCGGGGGAGGGCTTGCCGACCGAGTCGTATTTCACCTCGCCGTTGCGTTGAATGCAGGCATAGGCACAGCTCTCGGTCTGGCCGTAGAGCTGCTTTAAGTTGACACCGATCGAGCGGTAAAACCGAAAGAGGTCAGGGCCGATGGCCTCGCCCGCGGTATATGCGACACGAATATTGCTCATGCCCAGGGTGTTGCGCAGCGGCCCATAAATCAGCACATTGCCGAGGCCGTAGAGCAGACGCTGGCCCAAAGAGACACTTCGGCCATCGAGCAGATCCGCACCACACTGCCGGGCGACTTCCATGAAGTAATTAAATAAGCGCTGCTTCAGTGGGCTTGCATCTTCCATGCG
>JAGWXV010000139.1 GCA_018969705.1 Betaproteobacteria bacterium | reverse complement strand
ATATCGGTTGTCGCCGACCAGACATCATTGATCACAAACTCGCACTCTGTTTTCTTTTCAGAAAGCACAATGCGGACCTTGCGGACGTAGGGGCTGGTGTGATTGCCGATCAGTTTCATGTTCTGCCGTCTTCCGGTTTCGGGCGTGAAGTATAGAATGTCTGGCGTGAAAGCTCTAATGGCACTTTCCCCGCTGGACGGTCGCTACTGCAGCAAGGTCGACGGCCTGCGGCCCCTGCTTTCCGAGTACGGCTACATGCGTCAGCGCGTGCGCGTTGAACTCGCGTGGTGGATCGGCCTGTCCGAGCTGGGGCTTTCCGAGCTGCCCCAGTTTGGGGCAAAAGCGCGGGCGGCGTTGCGGCAATGGGCCGACGACTTTTCAGAGGCCGATGCGGAACGTATCAAAGCCATCGAGGCCACCACCAATCATGATGTCAAAGCGGTGGAGTATTGGCTGAAAGAAAAGGCGGCCGCCGAACACGGTTTGCCGGAACTCTCTCAAGCGGCTGAATTCATTCACTTTGCCTGCACCTCAGAGGACATCAATAACACTGCCCATGGGCTGATGCTGCGCGATGCACGCAGTACCTGTTTATTGCCCGCCATGCAGGCCTTGATTGATCGGCTTGCTGTACTGATTGAGGAGAGCGCAGGGCTCTCGATGCTGTCGCGGACTCATGGGCAGCCCGCATCACCCACCACGCTGGGCAAAGAGCTGGCCAACGTGCGCCAGCGACTACGTTTGGCCCGAGATGTGTGGATGCAGATTCAGCCGAAAGCAAAAATGAATGGTGCGGTGGGCAATTACAACGCCCATGTCGTGGCCGCGCCGGAGGTTGATTGGCCGGCATTTTCAAAGCGCATTGTCGAAGGCTTAGGTCTTGAGTTTGCAAGCCACACCATCCAGATTGAGCCCCACGATTGGATTGCGCAGTACCTGGATGCGATCGCCCGGTTTAATGTCATCGTGCTGGATCTCGCGCGCGATCTGTGGGGCTACATTTCGCTGGGCTACTTCAGTCAAAAATTAAAAGCGGGTGAGGTGGGCTCCTCCACCATGCCCCATAAAGTCAATCCGATTGATTTCGAAAATGCTGAGGGCAATCTGGGGCTGGCCAACGCGGTGCTGGGCCACCTCAGCGACAAGCTTCCGGTGTCGCGCTGGCAGCGGGATCTGACCGACTCGACCGTGCTGAGAAATCTCGGGGTGGCCCTGGGCCACAGCCTGCTGGCCTACGACGCTGCCTTAAGGGGCCTGGGCAAGCTGCAGATCAATCGGCCCCGGCTGGCGGCGGACCTGGAGGCCGCCTGGGAGGTGCTGGCTGAGCCCATCCAGACAGTGATGCGCCGGCATGGCCTTGAGCAGCCCTATGAGCAGCTCAAGGCCCTAACGCGAGGCCAGGGGATGACCGAGGCCACCCTTCGCCAATTCATTGACGGCCTGGCCCTTCCCAGGGCCGAGAAGGACCGCCTGTCGGCGCTCACACCGGCAGGCTATGTGGGCCTGGCCGAGCAGCTCGCCCGCGAGGAGCTCGGCCACCGCTAGGGGTGCATGGTGCGTGCCTTGGGGCGGGCCGTGGGCCACCCCACGCGATCACTACTGGACTTTACCGATGCGCTTGACCACTTCAGCCAATTTCTTGGCATCGGTATCGACATATCGGCCGAACTCGGGAGCATCGAGAAACTGTATCGGGCTGCCCGAGGTGCTAATGATCTGGCGAACCTTTTCATCATTGGCGGCCTGGCGGACCGCATCACGCAGTTTGGCCACGATGTCATCCGGCGTGTTTGCAGGCACAAAAATGCCTGACCACTGCGCAAACTCGGCGGGAATGCCCAACTCTTTAAAACTTGGCACATCAGGCAGGGCCGCAAGCCGGCCCTCGCCCCAATGGGCCAGCGCCCGCACCTTGCCGGATTTGATGTGACTAACCACCGATGCGGGGCCAGTGGCCAATGCATCGACCTGGCCGCCCAGTAGGCCAATTACCGCAGGGCCGGCACCGGTATACGGAATGTGGGTGATGGAGAATTTTTCAGCGGCCTTCAGCTGCTCCATCGGCACATGCATGGTGCCGTAGTTGCCCGAAGATCCATAGTTGAACTTGGTGGGATTTTTGCGCATCTCCGCCACAAACTCTTTATAGGTCTTCCATGGTGTTTCTGCCCGCACTACCAAGACGGTGGGATCCGCAGTGATGCGCGCAATGGGTTTGAGTTGATTTAATTCATAGCTCGGTGCTTTGCCAAGAATGCGATCGGCCTCGGGGATCACCGAGACTGAGGACAGGGCCATCAAAATCGTATAGCCATCGGGCCTGGCCTTGGCCACATGCGCAAAACCGATGCCGCCGCCTGCGCCAGCGCGATTTTCGACCACCACGCTTTGCTTCAAGATGCGGCCCATCGCCTCGGCCATGGGCCGGCCCACCGTATCCGCCACGCCCCCGGGCGGGAAGGGCACCACCATGGTGATCGCGCGGGCGGGATAGGACTCCTGCGCCATGCCGTGCGTCAGCGCGGCTGCGCTGAAAGCGGCCGCAAAGAATAAATGGGTTAGGCGTTGAAAAAAGACTGAAGACATCATGAGCACTCTCCTGGGAACAAACCGATCAACTCAATTGCATGGGTGGCTTAAAATCGCGGCTCTCTTCCTTCAGCGTGTGCCCTCATGAAATTCGCG
>JAGWXV010000138.1 GCA_018969705.1 Betaproteobacteria bacterium | reverse complement strand
CTCGGTTTTTTACATGACCACTGGCAGCCGCTGGATTCCGAGTTCGATGACTACATCACGCGGCCCAAGGCCAATGGCTATCAGTCGTTGCATACGGTGCTTCTAGATGCACAGGGGCGGCCCTTTGAGGTTCAGATTCGTACTCACGAAATGCATCAGCGCGCTGAGTTAGGCGTTGCAGCCCACTGGAAATACAAAGAGTCCGGTGTAAGCCATGCCTCCGAGGGCAACTACGCTGATCGCATCTCTTGGATTCGTCAGATGTTGGACTGGGGCCAGGGATCGGGCGGTCAGGTGCGCCTGGCGGACGATCGCGTTTATGCGCTTACGCCAAAGGCCCGCATTATTGAATTGCCCAAGGGTGCTACCCCTCTGGATTTTGCGTATCACCTGCATACCGAGATCGGCCACCGCTGCCGCGGAGCGAAAGTCAACGGCCAGATTGTGGCGCTCACCACCGAGCTTCAGACCGGACAAACCGTTGAGCTTATGACGGTAAAGCAGGGCGGCCCGAGCCGTGATTGGATGAGTCCGGAGTCGGGATTTCTAAAAAGCGGCCGCGCTCGGCAGAAGGTACGCACTTGGTTTCATGCCCTTGACCTTGCAGAGGGTCGAATCGATGAACGCTCTGCAGATAGAACGGGGGATCGGACAGCCGAATCGGGTAGCCCTGAGGCAGAGCGCCTAAAGCGTGCCGAGATCTCGGCAGAAGAGATCATTTTGTCGAAGATTGCCAAGCCAAAGACCGCGGCCAGGGGCCAGGTGCTGGTGGTTGGCGTGGATCGAATGCTGACAGCTTTAGCCCGCTGCTGTAAGCCTGCGCCGCCGGATGCGATTCGCGGCTTTGTGACGCGGGGCCGAGGTGTGAGTGTGCATCGCGCGGAGTGCGCGACATTTCTCAGGATGTCGGCAGATGCGCCCGAGCGGGTGATTGAGACCGAGTGGGGCCAGCCCTCCGGAGCATCAGATGTGCGCTACCTGATGGATGCGGTATTGATCGCTCGGCCGCGTCAGGATCTGATTCGCGATATCGCGGAGGTGCTCGCCCGAGAGCGCATTCCGCTTGCAAAAATTGATTCCTTTCCGAAGTCTGACCAGATCACGATGGTTTTGAGTCTGCAGGTCATCGACGGCGAGCAATTAAAGCGGGCTCTGGCTATGCTGCGCGATGTCGCTGGGGTTGTTTCGGCGGCGCGGGGGTAGTTGCAGCCGGGAAAGCGTTTTACTACAATTGTGGTAAATCCTGACAGAGAACCGCTATGACCATTTCAACCTCGATCCGAATTGATCAGAAACTCTACGAGCAGGCGCGCGATGAGGCGCTGGCCGAGCACCGGACCATTGCTGGCCAAGTCGAGTATTGGGCCAAGGTTGGCCGGGCGGCATTGGATAACCCCGACTTGCCGGTCAGCTTTATTGTTGAATCGCTTGGCGCGATGGCCGAGCCGCGTCATGAATCCACGCCATTTGCACCCAGAAGCCGCCGTTAGTGGCCTACGAACTGCGACAGACTCGCCGCTTTGCGCGCGCTTACAAAAAGTTACAGGACAACATTGCGGCCGATGTTGATCAGGCGGCACAGACTGTGGCGAACGATCCCGGCATCGGAGAACGAAAAAAGGGCGATCTGGCTAAATTGTATGTTTATAAGTTTCGCAGCCAGGATCAGCTCTATCTGCTGGGGTATACCGTTGATCACGAAATACGGCTCGTCTATCTCGAGTCCGTGGGGCCTCATGAAAACTTTTACCGTGACTTCAAGCGTTAGTCGAAGAGAAAACGTCTAAGATCTTGCTATGAAAAAAATGCAAATCGCATTGCGTCTGATCGGTCTTAGCCTCGGGGTTTTACTGGCAGCTGGGCTGGGGTCGGCCGATGCTCTTGCTCAAGGCCGCGAGCTTGCGGATAAGCGGGATGTGAAGCATCAGGAATTTCTAAAGCGCCTGCCGTTGGAGTCGCGTTGCAAGGCCGAGGTGGCTGGCGGGGTTCTTTTGCTCGATGGAGATAAACGATGGAAATCCGGGCCCTTCGAAGTCGAGGCCGAGGATGATTTTCGCGTCACAATCTTTCGCTATGAGCAGCTCAATCCCGACGATCGCGAAACCTGCGAGGCGCAGGCCCGCATGCTGGAGTATGAAGACATGCGTCGCATGAATGATCTAACCGATGGGCATCTTCTGTGTTTGCGGCGTGTTTATAACGATAAGGGCCGCCTGCCGCAGCTTCGCGCATGCCGCGTCAGCGCGTTGCTTACCCAGCCATTGCACCTGCGCTGCACGAATCTTGATCCGATTATTGATCCCGATGGGGTGTTCGTTTCCCCGAATCTCATGGCGGTGATGACACTGCCGCAGGCTGTGATGACCAAGGGCACCTGCCAAGCTGCCGACCGGTTCTAATTTCAGCGCAAAGGTGAAAGCAGTAAGTCGATTGCCTTAAGGGTGATCGACATGAGCGGTCGCATCCATAGCTCAGTGATCACCCCAGCGATCAAAAGCGCCAACACGATAAAAAATCCGTAGGGCTCAATTCGTGCCACGGCCATGGCCGGCTGCATCGGCAAAAGGCCAACGAGGATCCGGCCGCCATCCATGGGCGGCAAGGGAAAAAGATTAAAGACAAACATTACGACATTAACGAGTATTCCCGCCTTGCAGACTGCGCCAAAAAATGAGTTCCCATCGCCTGGACTGATAAAGACGAGCAGCG
>JAGWXV010000137.1 GCA_018969705.1 Betaproteobacteria bacterium | reverse complement strand
GCCACATCGCTGACTTTGTGTACTGGCGGTGCGATGCCGTACTGCCGAAGTTTTTCTTTTCCTTCATCGGTCATCCAGTCGGTCGTCCATGCTGGCGATAAACGTGTGATGACCTTTGCGGTAATACCCTGCCCAGCCAGCAGGTCACGGACATCGGCCTCGATCTGCTCCATCGCTGGACAGCCGCTATAAGTCGGCGTAATGACCACCTCAAGCCCGCCTGCGGACTCGCGAACCTCGCGCAAAATGCCGAGTTCCCGCAGCGAAATCACCGGGATCTCTGGGTCGGTGAGCTGCTCCAAAAGCGCCCAGACCTCTTCAGTTTGCGTGGCGGTAGTCATGGCTTGAATCACCAGACTGCATTCGGATGCTGACGCACCAGGCTCTGCATCTCAGCCAGCACATACTCAAGGTGCTCGGAATGAATGCCCACCTTACCCTGTGTGACATAGCCAGTGGTTTCTTCTGGCCGACTCAGTGTGGCCTCTGTCAGTGCATCGTTGATCAACGCATCCCACTGGGGCTTTAGGCGGGCCACATCCGCGCCGGTGCCATTTGCAACAGCCTCGGACTCAGCGGGGCTACTGGCCCAGAATTCCTTGGTGTAAGGCATCAGGTGCTTAAGGGCAGAGCGCGCGCGGGCATGTGACTCCTCAGTGCCATCGCCGAGCTTCACAAGCCAATCGCGGGCATGGCGCACGTGATAGCGAACTTCTTTGACTGATTTTTCGGCGATCGCGGCAAGCCGCTCATCTTTGGATTGCCGCAGTTCTTGCCAAAACAGTGCCATCAGGCTGCTGAAAAGAAAGTTTCGAACTGTGGTGGTTGCGTAATCGCGGCTACTGCGGGCGTAGCCCGATAGAGGGCCGCTATGCGGGAGTTCCAGCAAAGTGTAGTTGCGAAATTCACGGACTTCCCGCAGGTAGGCAAGCTTATCTTCGGTCGCTCCGCCGCCTTTGAGCTCAGCCGCATATTGGTAAAGCAGCCGGGCCTGGCCGATAAGATCAAGGCTCATATTTGCTAAGGCGATGTCCTCTTCCAGAATTGGGCCATGGCCACACCACTCTGCGTTGCGCTGGCCAAGAATTAAAGCGTTATCGGCGAGATGCAAAACATAATCAACGGGCGCTTTCATTACATATGCCCCACTTCTTGTGGAATGTCATAGAAGGTGGGATGACGGTAGATCTTGTCTGCGGCGGGATCAAAGAGCTCGCTTTTGTCATCCGGATTATTGGCAGTGATCATGGCCGAAGGCACCACCCAGATTGAGACGCCCTCTTGCCGTCGGGTATACACATCGCGGGCCATATCGAGAGCCTGCTTTGCATCCGCCGCATGCAGGCTGCCGCAGTGCTTATGCTCTAGGCCCTGCTTGCTGCGAACGAATACTTCCCAGAGGGGCCAATCTTTCAGCGCGGGTTTGGTGCTCATGCTGCCTCCTTCATACTGCGATTTCTTTGTTTTTCGGCATAAGCCAGGGCGGCATCACGGACCCACTGGCCATCCTCGTGGGCCTTGACCCGGGTAGCGAGCCGCTCTTTATTGCAGGGGCCGTTGCCGTTGACGACATCCCAGAATTCATTCCAGTCGATTTCACCGAAGTCGTAATGGCCGCGAGCCTCATTCCACTTCAGCTTCGGATCGGGCAGGCTGACACCAAGAACTTTGGCCTGCGGCACTGTGGCATCAACAAATTTCTGCCGCAATTCATCGTTACTGATGCGCTTAATGCCCCACCGCATGCCTTGGGCGCTGTGGTGGCTGTCGCTATCGGGCGGGCCAAACATGGCAAGGCACTTCCACCACCAACGGTTGACTGCGTCTTGCACCATGTCGCGCTGCTCCTGTGTGCCCTTCATCATGGTGAGCAAGGACTCGTAGCCTTGGCGCTGATGAAAGGACTCTTCTTTGCAGACCCGGACCATCGCCCGTGCATAGGGGCCATACGAGCAGCGGCATAGTGGAATCTGATTCATGATCGCTGCGCCATCCACCAGCCACCCCACCACGCCAATATCGGCCCAGGTCAGCGTCGAATAGTTAAAGATGGAGCTGTACTTTGCCTTGCCGCTATGCAGGGCATCGAGCATCTCGCCACGACTGGTTCCGAGTGTCTCGGCTGCGGAGTAGAGATATAAGCCGTGCCCGGCCTCGTCTTGAACCTTGGCCACCAGAATGCATTTACGTTTTAGGCTTGGCGCACGCAAAATCCAGTTGCCTTCGGGCAACATGCCAACGATCTCGCTGTGTGCGTGCTGGCTGATCTGGCGGACTAAGGTCTTGCGATAGGCCTCGGGCATCCAGTCTTGGGGCTCAATACGGCCGTCGGCGTCGATACGTGCTTGGAAATGTTCTGCGAGTTTGGCGTCTTCAGCGCTGGTCGCCTCCACGGCCTTTAAGCCGGGACCATCCTGCACGCTAAACGATTGGGTGTACATAACAGACTCCTTCTAAATTTAACGACTGCGGACTGCGTTTACTGTTTCATTCACGTTTGAAATCATTCTGGGATTCAGAAAGCCAGGCGGGTTGACGTTTCTCAAGAAACGCGGAAATACCATCCTTAGCCTCTGCGGTGGCGCGACGCTTCGCAATCCGCCGAGCGGTCTCTTCACTGGTGGCCTCATCAATGGGCCGGCCGGTGACTGCAGCGATCAGATCTTTCGAGGCCTTCTGGGCCTGGGGCGCACCGATAATCAGGGCCTGAACAATTTTTTCAATCGT
>JAGWXV010000136.1 GCA_018969705.1 Betaproteobacteria bacterium | reverse complement strand
TGGCGCCAAAGGCTTCCTGCAGGCCTCAAAGGAAGACTTTGGCATCTCGGCAGTTGAGGCGCAGGGCTATGGCGTTCCGGTGCTCGCCTATGGCCAAGGGGGTGCAGCAGAAACGGTGCGCGGACTAGCGCATGCCAACCCAACGGGGCTACTGTTTGATGCGCTTGAGCCTAAGGCCGTGGCCCAACACATTCTTGAGTTTGAGCGCCATCAATTTCTGCCGCAAGACTGTAAACGCAATGCGGCCCGCTTTTCGCCACAGGCTTTTGCATTGGCAATCGCCGAGCAACTCAGGCCGTTTGGGATTCATTTAGATGTAAGATCTTTTTGATTCGCCATCCCCGGTCATGCCATGCCTACGCCTGCCACCCGTTTTCTAACTCGAGAGCATGCCGGGCTAATTGAGCTGGCCCATCGGGCTCTGGACGCGCTGGCTTGTTTGGTGGCCTCGGTCATTGTTGGCGTAGCTGCGGGATTCTCGGGCCAGGACCGGCAAGACTGGGCGCTATTGGTGCTGATTCAAATCTTTGTGAGCATGCTGCTTTTTCAGCAGCATGATTTGTATAAAAGCTGGCGGGGCCGGCCCTACTCCGACCAGTTCAGCCGACTGATGCTCGCCTGGCTCATTGTGAGCGTGATCCTGTGGGTGATCTGGCAGGCGCTTGACCTCGGCAGGATCGTGACTGCGCCGACCTTTTTCACCTGGCTGGCCGTAAGCCTTGTGGTGATTGTGATGCAGCGAGCAATGCTTCATTTTGGCATTCGCACCTTTCGCAGGCGTGGACTCAATAGCAAGCGGGTATTGATCTATGGTGCTGGATCACTCGGCCGATCAATTGCCAATCAGATTCGTCGCAGCCCGGAAAGCGGCTTTGAAGTTGCCGCATTTTTAGATGACAAGCCAGAAATCAAAGGCCTGCGTATGGATGGGGCCGAAGTGCTCGGGGGAAGCGCGGATCTGGAGCAGATTCTTGCTGGCAACGCCATTGATGAGCTGTGGATTGCCTTGCCGCTGTCTGCGACGCAGCGAGTCTCGGATGTTCTTGAAATCTCCAACCGCCATGTGGTGTCGGTGCGGCTATTTCCGGATTTATATGGCCTGACACTGCTGAATCATTCGGTCAGCGAACTCCTGGGCTTTCCCATCATTGATCTTAATGTTGACCGCATGCAGGGCTTTAATCGTCTGATCAAGGAGCTTGAAGACAAGGTCTTAGGCCTAGTGATCTTTATCGCGGCACTGCCGCTAATCGGTACTATTGCGTTAATCATTCGGCTATCGTCTGATGGGCCGATACTCTTTAAACAACGCCGGCGTGGCTGGGACGGCAAGCCATTTACGATTTATAAATTCCGCACCATGCAGCTGCACACCGAGCCGCCCGGCCAGCTGACTCAGGCCCGCATCAATGATCACCGCTTCACAGCCATTGGCCGTTGGCTAAGAAAGACCTCGCTGGATGAATTGCCTCAGCTTTACAACGTGCTGCAGGGCCGGATGAGCCTGGTGGGACCCCGGCCACATGCGATTGAGCATGACAATTTTTACGAAAAACACATCGAGGGCTATCTTCGCCGCCATCGTGTTAAGCCAGGCATCACCGGCTGGGCCCAGATCAATGATCTGCGGGGTGAGGTCCAGGAGTTAGAGGAGATGAGCCGGCGGGTGAAGCACGACCTGTATTACATCGAACATTGGTCACTCTGGTTTGATGTTCGGATTATTTTGGCAACTGTATTGAAAATCTTTTTTAGCAAAAAGGCCTGGTGAGTGATCGAGATTGCGATCGCCACCAGTCTGATTCATCCCAATGTATTTGGCGCGGCCTGGGCCATTTTGATTCTGGTGTGTCTGGCCCGGGTGATCACCGCCTGGGGCGAGGGCCCGCTCAGCGGCACAGGGGGTGAGGCACTGCGGCTATGGGGCCTGGCCTTTGGGCCACTTTTTTTATTGTCTGCTGCGTCTGTATGGACACTTGGCCTTGGCGTTGGCCGAATCGAGGTCTTGGAAATTCTAGCTGGCGGTGCAGTGTTGGCTTTGGGCTTATCGCGATTTAAGTCTGCAGTTCACTCGCGATTTCAATTTATAAGTCTGGCGTTTGATCAAAGTATGATGAGCCGCGGCGCATGGATGGCACTGATCGCCGGACTTTTACTCGCGATTTATGAGTTACTGGTCGTAGGCGAGCGGCGGGCAGGCATGGTCTTTCAACCAATTAATTTCGGTATTGGCTGCGGAGTGGCGCTTCTGTTGGCATTGTTTCTGACAGAACAACGTGGCCGGGTCTTTTATTTCAGCATCGCCGCAGGCGCCATCGCGCTTTTGCTTTCAGGGTCTCGTGGACCAATTCTGTTTTTTGTCATCAGCGCAGGGATTGGCTTGTGGCTGGGCAGGCCAACTGGTGCAAGGGGGGTGATCGCGGGGCCGCTTGATGCCAGCGGCCGCACGAAAGCATGGCTGGGCGCGGCTGCGCTCTTGGGGTTTGTCGCACTCGGCATTGCGGTAGCTTGGTACCGATTGCGGTTTGAGGTGGTCACGGGTGAGCCGAGCTCCCACGGCATTCGCTGGGAGCTGATTCGGCTCTCGCTTGCGCAAATCGCAGCAAACCCCTGGGTCGGGGTTGGCGCTGATCAGGCAGGAAAGTTCTTTAGCCAGTTTGACCCGCCCGTGGGGACCCTGAATCACGCCCACATGACAGTGCTCAACCTGGCGCTTGAGCTTGGCGT
>JAGWXV010000135.1 GCA_018969705.1 Betaproteobacteria bacterium | reverse complement strand
TTGGCCTCAATCTTATCGAGGGCCCGCATGATGGCCGCACCACCGACTGAAATCGAGCGGGACCCATACGTACCCATGCCAAAGGGCACACGGCCCGTATCGCCGTGCACGACATCAACGTTCTCCACCGGAATACCCAGGCGGGCTGCCACGACCTGCGCAAACGTGGTCTCATGGCCCTGGCCATGGCTGTGTGAGCCGGTAAAGACCGTCACACTACCTGTCGGATGCACGCGGACCTCGCCGCACTCGAATAAGCCCGCACGGGCGCCCAGTGCTCCAGCAATGTTTGATGGCGCAATACCACAGGCCTCGATGTAACTAGAGTAGCCAATGCCACGGCGAAGTCCCTTTTTCTCAGAGGCTGCTTTGCGAGCTGCATAGCCCGCCACATCGGCAAGTGTTTTCGCCTTCTCGAGACACTGGTGATAGTCCCCAGTGTCGTACTGCAAAGCCACCGGTGTCTGATAGGGAAACTGGGTAATGAAATTGCGCTTGCGAATTTCATCTTGGCCCAGGCCAAGATCCCAGGCGGCACGGGTCACCAGTCGCTCTAGCAAATAGGTGGCCTCGGGCCGGCCGGCACCTCGATAGGCATCCACCGGAGCAGTGCTTGTAAACCATGCATCGACCTCAACATAGATCTGCGGCGTGGTGTACTGGCCTGCCAAAAGCGTTGCATACAAGATGGTTGGTATTGCGGTCGAGAAGGTCGATAAGTAGGCGCCCAGATTGGCATCGGTATGGACCCGCAGCGCAAGGAACTTGCCTTCTTTATCCATTGCCATCTCGGCATGCGAGACATGGTCCCGGCCATGCGCATCGCTTAAGAACGACTCATTGCGGTCTGCTGTCCATTTCACCGCGCGATTGATCTTCTTGGCCGCCCAAGTTACGCAGACATCTTCAGCATACAAATAAATCTTTGAGCCAAAGCCGCCGCCGACATCGGGTGCAATCACCCGAACCTTATGCTCGGGCAGGCCCATGACAAAGGCAGTCATCAGCAGACGCTCGACATGCGGATTCTGATTGGCGACATACAGCGTGTACTCATCGGAGGCCCGGTTAAACGAGCCAATGGCCGCCCGCGGCTCCATCGCATTCGGAATAAGTCGGTTATTGGTGATATCGATCTTGGTGACATGGGCCGCTTTTGCAAAGGCGGCATCAACGGCGGCCTTATCGCCGATCGCCCACTTATAGCAGTGGTTATCCGGCGCAATGTCATGAAGTACAGGCGCGCCTGATTTTTTGGCATCCAGCACCCCGACGACCGCGGGCAGCACTTCGTAGTCAATCTCTACGAGCTCTGCAGCGTTACGGGCCTGCTCGAGCGTTTCGGCAATCACCATCACCACATGGTCACCCACATAACGGACCTTGCCCTGGGCAAGAATCGGATGCGGCGGCTCCTTCATCGGCTGGCCGTCGGTGCTGGTAATTAGCCACCCACAAGGCAGCCCACCGATCTTGTCATTGGCAACATCCTGGCCATCAAACACCGCAATCACACCCGGCGCGGATGCGGCTGCTTTTTTATTGATGGATTTGATCTTGGCGTGGGCATGCGGGGAGCGCACAAAGACTGTGTAGCTCATGTTGGCGAGCTGAACATCATCGGTGTACTGGCCTGCGCCGGTGAGAAACCGGATGTCTTCCTTGCGAAGGACTGACTCACCAATATGCGGAAGATTTGCGAAATCGGAAGAACCCATTGTCTTTTCTCCTTAAGCCTTCATGGCGGCAGCGCCTTGCTGAATGGCGCGCACGATGTTGTGATATCCAGTGCAACGGCAGAGGTTGCCTTCGATGTTTTCTCGGATCTGCTGCTCGGTAGCATTCGGGTGCTTGCCGCACAGATCAACGGCATTCATCACCATGCCCGGTGTGCAAAAACCGCATTGAAGGCCATGACACTCTTTAAATGCCTGCTGCATGGGATGGAGGCCGCCATCGGCAGCGGCAAGCCCTTCGATGGTGGTGATGGTTTTGCCCTGCGCCTGGGCCAACAAGATGTTGCAGGATTTCACCGCACTGCCGTCCATCATGACTGTGCAAGCACCGCACTGGGCGGTATCGCAGCCCACATGGGTGCCGGTGAGGCGGAGATTTTCGCGAATCGCGTGGACCAAAAGCGTGTTATCGGGGGCTTCTATCGTGACGGACTTGCCGTTCACCGTGAGCGTTGTCTTCATGCCGGGGGTCTCCTCTTTGGGGATCGCAATCATAGGCACAGGCCTAGCGGCCTGCCAATCGGAATCACCCTGAGCCAGGGGTTTGATGCACCGCAAAATCTAAGGCCTAAAGTCGGGACAGGATTGCTCCGTAATCCCGGTATCCGATAAAGTAATTTTCAGGCAGCCATGTACTTCGAATCCATCCTGATCTCGCCCACCGAGCGGCGCTTCGCGGTTTTTAATGAACGCGGGCAGATGGTCTTTTACACGTCGAGCGTGCTGGCAGCCCGGATGTTTATGGCCGGCAAGAACACCAATATGTGGAGCGGTACGGGCGAGTCAAAGGCCGCCTAAGCGGCCCGCTTACTGCCCCTGCACCTGCGGCAGTTGCGATTTCAGGTCGCGGGCATAGGCCGCACAAGAGGTGCGCACCGTATACCACTCGGAGTTTTGCACCAATCGGCGGGCCGATTCGCAGGCCTGCAGCGTGTCATAAGGCACGCCAAAATGATGAATCAGCTGATTATTTGAGCTGAGATTAATAAAAACCAC
>JAGWXV010000134.1 GCA_018969705.1 Betaproteobacteria bacterium | reverse complement strand
AACAAAAACTTGCCCGGGGAACACGAGGCGTGAATTTAGAAGAATACCTACCGGTATTAATGTTCATTCTGGTCGGCGGGACCATCGGCCTGGCGTCGATGTCGGTCGGCAAAGTGCTGGGTCCGAGCCGTCCCGACGCCGAAAAACTCTCGCCGTATGAGTGCGGCTTTGAGGCCTTCGAAGATGCGCGACTGCAGTTCGATGTACGGTACTACCTCGTCGCAATCTTGTTCATTCTGTTTGACCTCGAGATCGCCTTTCTCTTTCCTTGGGCCGTTGCGCTCAAAGACATCGGCTTTTTCGGTTTCATGTCGATGATGTTATTTCTGACCATTCTTGTGCTGGGCTTTATCTATGAGTGGATGAAGGGCGCACTGGATTGGGAATAAAGGGGCAAACCGGCAATGGCAATTGATGGCGTCTTTAAGCGAGGATTTCTCACCACATCGGCCGATACCATCATCAATTGGACGCGGACGGGGTCGCTCTGGCCCATGACCTTTGGCTTGGCCTGCTGCGCAGTGGAAATGATGCATGCAGGCGCTTCGCGGTATGACCTGGATCGTTTTGGTGTGGTCTTTCGGCCAAGTCCTCGGCAGTCCGACTTAATGATTGTTGCTGGGACACTGTGCAACAAAATGGCGCCCGCACTGCGCAAGGTCTACGACCAGATGCCCGAGCCACGTTGGGTGATCTCGATGGGCTCCTGTGCAAACGGTGGCGGCTACTACCACTACAGCTACTCAGTGGTGAGAGGCTGCGATCGGATCGTGCCGGTGGACATCTATGTGCCGGGCTGCCCGCCAACGGCCGAGGCCTTGATCTACGGCATTATTCAGCTGCAAAACAAGATTCGGCGCACCAACACGATCGCCAGGAGCTAGCCGAATGTCCGAACTCCAAACCGTGATTGAGCGCCGACTGGGCGGCCGAATCGTCTCCTGCTGGCAGGCTTTAGATGAGACCACAGTCTCGGTGCATGCCGATCAATATCAAGATGCGTTGCGCAGCCTGCGCGATGAGCCCGAGCTGCGATTCGACACGTTGGTCGATCTCTGTGGCATGGACTATCGGGATTACCGTGAGGGTGGTCATGAGGGCCCGCGGTTTGCGGTGGTGCTGCATTTGCTGTCGGTGGAGCTGAATCAACGGCTTCGCGTACGGGTCTTTTGTCCCGATGATGATTTTCCGGTGGTGGCCTCGGCCACGCCGATCTGGACTGCGGCCGGATGGTACGAGCGTGAGGCCTTTGACCTCTATGGCATTGTGTTCGAAGGCCATGATGATTTGCGCCGCATCCTGACGGATTACGGTTTTGTAGGCCATCCTTTTCGTAAAGACTTCCCGGTATCTGGCTATGTTGAGATGCGCTATGACCCGGAGCAGAAACGGGTCATCTATCAGCCGGTGACCATCGAGCCGCGCGATCAGGTGCCGCGTGTCCGACGCGAGGAAAACTACGGCGGCTTTATTGCGCAATAGGGCGACAGAACTTGGCAGATATCAAGAACTACACCCTGAACTTTGGCCCCCAGCATCCGGCGGCCCATGGGGTGCTGCGTTTGGTTCTCGAGCTCGATGGCGAGGTCGTCCAGCGGGCCGACCCGCATATCGGACTGCTGCATCGGGGCACCGAAAAGCTTGCCGAGCAAAAAACCTTTTTACAGTCGGTGCCTTATATGGACCGGCTGGATTATGTCTCGATGATGGCCAACGAGCATGCCTATGTGATGGCCATTGAGAAACTGCTCGGTGTTGAAGTGCCGCTGCGTGCCCAGTACATCCGCGTGATGTTCGATGAGATCACTCGGGTGTTGAATCATCTGCTTTGGATTGGCGCCCATGGCCTGGATGTCGGCGCGATGGCGGTATTTCTATACGCCTTTCGGGAGCGCGAGGATCTGATGGACTGCTATGAGGCGGTCTCCGGTGCCCGCATGCATGCGGCCTACTATCGGCCGGGCGGTGTGTACCGTGATCTGCCCGATCAGATGCCCCAATACATCGCCAACCGTAAGCGCTCCGATGGCGCGGCCCAGCGTCTAAATGAAAACCGGCAGGGAAGTCTACTGGACTTTATCGAAGACTTTACCCGTCGCTTTCCGGGTTGCATCGATGAATACGAGACCCTACTGACCGATAACCGCATCTGGAAGCAGCGCCTCGTTGGCATTGGCGTGGTCACGCCCGAGCGGGCTAAGCAGATGGGATTTACTGGCCCGATGCTGCGGGGCTCCGGCATTGCCTGGGATCTGCGCAAGCATCAGCCCTATGAGGTTTATGACCGCATGGACTTTGATATTCCGGTGGGCAAGGAAGGTGATTGCTACGACCGCTATCTGGTGCGCGTCGAAGAGATGCGCCAGAGTAACCGCATTATTGCCCAGTGCGTGAAATGGCTGCGGGAAAATCCGGGCAGCGTGATGACCGATAACCACAAGGTCGCGCCACCGGCGCGGCTGAATATGAAGTCAAACATGGAAGAGCTGATTCACCATTTCAAGCTCTTTACCGAGGGCTTTCATGTGCCGGAGGGGGAATGCTACGCAGCAGTTGAGCATCCCAAGGGAGAGTTTGGAATCTATCTGGTCTCTGATGGCGCCAATAAGCCGTATCGGCTAAAGATTCGCGCGCCGGGTTTTGCTCATCTTCAGGGGCTCGATGAAATGTCGCGTGGCCACATGATTGCCGATGTGGTGACCATCATCGGCACCCAAGATATTGTGTTTGGGGAAATTGATCGATGAGCGT
>JAGWXV010000133.1 GCA_018969705.1 Betaproteobacteria bacterium | reverse complement strand
AGCAGGCAATTCAGACCCTGCTGCCCAAGGGCACCATCAAGAGCATCTAAGCAGTGAATAAGCTTCCCATCTGGCGTGCCATCGTCATGGTGGTCGCGCTGGCCTTTGGCCTGCTGTACACGCTGCCGAATTTTTTTGGCGAGGCGCCGGCAGTTCAGGTCTCCAGCGCAAAGTCCACCGTGAAAGTGGATCAAGAGACTGCCGATCGGGTCAGTCGCAGCCTTCAGATTGCCGGCATCGCCGCCGAGGCGGTCGCACTCGAAGGCACAAGCGTGCGAATTCGCCTGCCCGACACCGACACGCAGCTCAAAGCCAAAGACGCAATCGACAAAGCCTTAAACACCGACCCCAAGGATCCGCGGTTTGTCGTTGCGTTAAATCTCGTGTCCAGCTCACCGGGCTGGCTGTCGGCCATGCGGGCGCTGCCGATGTATCTCGGCCTGGATCTGCGTGGTGGTGTGCACTTCCTGCTGCAGGTGGATATGCCCGCAGCCCTGTCAAAGCGCATGGATGTCTTGGTCACCGATACCCGAACATTGCTGCGGGATAAGAATCTGCGCCACAGCGGCATTGGCCGTACCCCACAGGGCATTGAGATCCGGTTTCGTGAGGCCGAAACCCGTCAAAAATCCCGCGAGCTTCTGAACACCCAGATTCCTGATCTGAATTGGGCCGAGGCCTCGGTGGGCGGTGAGCCTGCCCTCATCGGCACGATGCGGCCCGAAACAGAAAAGCGTGTTCGCGATTACGCGCTCAAGCAGAACATCACCACGCTGTCCAATCGTGTCAATGAACTTGGCGTGGCCGAGCCGGTGATTCAGCAGCAGGGGCCGGAGCGCATTGTTGTGCAGCTGCCCGGCGTGCAGGACACTGCCAAGGCCAAAGACATCCTCGGCCGAACAGCGACACTCGAAATTCGCATGGTCGAAGACAGCCTCGAGGCCCTCAACGCTCTGGCCACAGGCCGCACTCCAGCAGGCCTTGAAATATTCACTGAGCGTGGCGGCGGCCCAATTCTGTTAAAGCGCGAAGTCATTCTTACCGGCGAGAGCCTTACCGACGCGCAGGCCGGCTTTGATTCGCAAAATCCCGGCGAGCCTGCCGTGCATCTCAGCCTAGATTCAAAAGGCGCACGGGTATTTCGTGATGTCACTCGCGAGAGCATCGGCCGGCGCATGGCCATCTTGCTAGTGGAAAAAGGCAAGGGCGAGGTGGTCACCGCGCCAGTGATTCGCAGTGAAATTCCAGGCGGCCGTGTGCAGATCTCTGGCCGCATGACCACCACCGAGGCCGCCGATGTGGCGCTGCTGCTGCGTGCTGGATCGCTTGCTGCGCCCATGGAAATTATTGAAGAGCGCACGATTGGCCCGAGCCTGGGCGCCGACAACATCAAAAAAGGCTTTAATTCCACGCTCTATGGATTCATGGCAGTTGGCATCTTCATGATGGCCTACTACCTGATCTTTGGCGCATTTTCCGTCGCCGCCTTGTCGGTGAACCTATTGCTCTTGTTTGCCATCTTGTCGCTGCTGCAGGCCACGCTGACCCTGCCGGGCATTGCGGCCATCGCACTCACCCTTGGCATGGCGGTCGATGCCAATGTGCTGATCAATGAGCGCGTCCGAGAGGAGTTGCGCAATGGACTCAGCCCGCAGGCCGCGATTCAGCAAGGCTATGACCGCGCCTGGGCCACAATTTTGGATTCAAATGTCACCACGCTGATTGCAGGGGTCGCCCTGCTGGTGTTTGGCTCAGGGCCGGTACGGGGCTTTGCAGTGGTGCATTGCCTGGGCATTCTCACATCGATTTTTTCAGCGGTATTTTTCTCGCGCGGCTTGGTGAACCTTTGGTACGGCGGCAAGAAAAAACTGGCCAAGCTTTCAATCGGCTAGGGGGATCAGCAGATGGAATTTTTCCGAATTAAAAAAGACATCCCCTTCATGCGGCATGCGCTGATCTTTAATTTGATCTCAGTGGCCACCTTCATCGCCGCGGTAGCCTTCATCGCAATTCGGGGCCTGCATTTTTCCATTGAGTTCACTGGCGGCACGGTCATGGAAGTCTCCTACCCCCAGGCTGCGCCCTTATCCGAAGTCCGCAAAGTTGTCGAAGACCTTGGCTATGCCGATGCGCAGGTGCAAAATTTTGGCACTTCGCGCGATCTGTTGATTCGATTGCCCCTGCGCTCTGAGCAGGCGGGTGCAGATGAGAAAGCGGCCGCAAAAGCCACCAGCGAGCAAAGCGAAAAAGTCATGGCGGCGTTAAAGGCAGCAACGCCCAATGTTGAGCTGCGCCGTGTGGAGTTCGTCGGCCCGCAGGTGGGCGAAGAGCTCGCCACCGATGGCGCGTTGGCGCTGCTATTCGTAGTAATCGGCATCATGATTTACCTCGCCATTCGCTTTGAGTGGAAATTCGCGGTGGCTGCCATCATCGCCAACTTGCACGATGTGGTGATCATCGTGGGATTCTTTGCAGCATTTCAGTGGGAGTTTTCGCTCTCCGTGCTCGCAGCCATCTTGGCGGTATTGGGCTACTCGGTCAACGAGTCGGTTGTGGTGGCCGATCGAATTCGCGAGAACTTTCGCAAGATGCGCAAGGCCTCCGTGACCGAAGTCATTGATAACGCCATCACGGCCACCATGAGCCGCACCATCATCACCCACGGCACCACAGAGGCCATGGTGCTGGCCATGCTCATTTTTGGCGGGCCAGTCCTGTTTTATTTCGCCCTGGCGCTGACCATTGGCATCGTGTTTGGA
>JAGWXV010000132.1 GCA_018969705.1 Betaproteobacteria bacterium | reverse complement strand
GAGAAAACATGAGCCTTGGACTGCTCGGTCGCAAGGTTGGCATGACCCGTATTTTTACGGACGACGGCGAAACAGTGCCGGTGACCGTAATCGACGTGTCAAACAACCGCGTGGCCCAAATCAAATCCGCTGAATCGGACGGCTATTCTGCCGTCCAGCTCGCCTTTGGCAGCAAGCGGGCCCGACGTGTGACCAAACCCCTTGCCGGCCATTTGGCCAAAGCAGGCGCCCAGGGCGCATCTGTGCTGCGGGAGTTCACTGTGGCGGCCGATCAACTCGCCAGCCTCAAGCCAGGTGAAGTCATCAATGCCGCCATCTTTGAGGCAGGCCAGAAGGTCGATGTCACCGGTGTTACGCAGGGCAAGGGCTTCACCGGCACGATTAAGCGCCACAATTTTTCTTCCAATCGCGCTTCCCACGGCAACTCCCGCTCGCACAATGTTCCGGGCTCCATCGGTATGGCCCAGGATCCGGGCCGGGTCTTTCCGGGCAAGCGGATGTCAGGCCACGATGGCGTGCTCAATCGCACTGCCCAGAATCTGGAGATCGCTCGGGTCGATGCCGAGCGCTCGCTGCTACTGGTCAAGGGCGCAGTTCCCGGCTCCAAGGGTGGCAATGTCGTGATTCGCCCGGCCGTTCGCACCCCCGCCAAATCGGCGAAACAGGCGTAAGGGGCTCAGAACATGGAACTTAAATTACTCAATGATTCGGGCCAGGCCTCTGGCAGCGTTCAGGCCAACGACACGATTTTCAATCGCGATTTCAATGAGCCCTTGATCCATCAAGTGGTCGTCGCCTATCAGGCCAATGCTCGCAGTGCTAACCGCAAGCAAAAGGGCCGCTCAGAGATCAATAAATCAACTAAAAAGCCCTGGCGCCAAAAGGGCACGGGCCGCGCCCGCGCAGGCCGTGCCTCCAGCCCGCTGTGGCGTGGTGGCGGCAAGATCTTCCCGAATTCGCCGGAAGAAAACTTTTCGCACAAGGTCAACAAGAAAATGTATCGGGCGGGTGTGCGTTCGATTCTCTCGCAGCTGGCCCGCGAAGGCCGGCTCGCAGTGGTCGATAAGTTCGAAGTCGAGGCCCCGAAAACCAAACTGATTGCCTCAAAGCTCAAGCAAATGGGGCTGGAGTCGGTGCTGCTGATTACCGATGCGTTTGATGAAAACCTGCATCTGGCATCGCGCAACCTCCAGAGCATTGCCATTGTGGAGCCGGAGTATGCCGATCCCGTATCGCTGGTGTATTTCGATCGCGTGTTGATGACACGTGGCGCACTGGCCAAAGTAGAGGAGATGCTGTCATGAATCAAGAGCGTCTCATGAAGGTGCTGCTGGCTCCGATTGTGTCGGAGAAAAGCACCGCTATTGGCGAGAAAAACAATCAGGTTGCTTTCCGTGTCCTGCAGGATGCCACCAAGCCGGAAATCAAAGCGGCTGTGGAGCTGATGTTTAAGGTCCAGGTCAAGTCCGTCTCGGTGCTTAATGCCAAAGGGAAAGCGAAACGCTTCGGCCGCACAGAAGGCCGCCGTCGGAATGTGCGTAAAGCTTACGTGTCGCTCGCACCGGGCCAGGAAATTAATTTTGGTGGGGAGGCTGCGTAATCATGCCCGTCGTCAAACTCAAACCCACATCGCCCGGACGCCGCGCAGTTGTCCAGGTGGTGCACCCCAACCTCTATAAAGGCCGGCCCCACCAGGCCTTGGTCGAGGCCCAGAGTAAAACTGCTGGCCGCAATAACAACGGCCACATTACCAACCGTCATCGGGGCGGTGGTCATAAGCAGCATTACCGGATTATCGATTTCCGTCGCAACAAAGATGGCATCGCTGCCAAGGTCGAGCGCATCGAGTACGACCCAAATCGTAGCGCTCACATCGCACTGCTGTGTTACGCCGATGGCGAGCGCCGTTACATCATTGCGCCGAAGGGTGTCGCCGTTGGCCAGAGCCTGATGAGCGGTGCTGAAGCGCCGATTCGTCCAGGCAACGCACTTCCGCTGAGAAACATTCCGGTCGGATCGACGATCCACTGTATTGAGATGCTGCCGGGTAAAGGCGCTCAGCTCGCCCGCTCCGCAGGTGGCTCGGCCCAGTTGTTAGCACGCGAAGGCTCCTATGCTCAGGTGCGGCTGCGGTCTGGCGAGATTCGTCGGGTCCACATTGAGTGCCGCGCCACCATCGGTGAAGTCGGTAACGAAGAACACAATCTGCGCCAGTTTGGCAAGGCAGGTGCTATCCGCTGGCGCGGTATTCGGCCGACGGTCCGGGGTGTTGCGATGAATCCGATTGATCACCCCCATGGTGGTGGTGAGGGCCGCACCGGCGAGGCCCGCGTGCCGGTGAGCCCCTGGGGCACACCAACGAAGGGTTACAAAACCCGTCGTAACAAGCGCACGACTTCCATGATCGTGACCAGCCGTCACAAGCGCAAATAAGCGGTAGATAAAGGATACCTCTCATGTCACGTTCAACGAAAAAAGGACCGTTTGTGGATGACCACCTGCTCAAGAAGGTGGAGAAGTCCTCATCGACCAATGACAAGCGCCCGATCAAAACCTGGTCACGCCGCTCCACCATCCTGCCCGAGTTTGTTGGCCTCACGATTGCGGTCCATAACGGAAAGCAGCATGTGCCGGTCTACGTCACCGACAACATGGTCGGCCATAAGCTCGGCGAGTTCGCGCTCACCCGAACCTTCAAAGGCCATGCGGCTGACAAGAAGGCCGTGAAGAAGTAAAGGACAAACGAAATGGCAATTGAAACCCGCGCAGTC
>JAGWXV010000131.1 GCA_018969705.1 Betaproteobacteria bacterium | reverse complement strand
ACCTTTTCATCATTGGCGGCCTGGCGGACCGCATCACGCAGTTTGGCCACGATGTCATCCGGCGTGTTTGCAGGCACAAAAATGCCTGACCATTGCGCGAACTCGGCGGGAATGCCCAGCTCTTTAAAGCTTGGCACATCAGGCAGGGCGGCAAGCCGGCCCTCGCCCCAGTGGGCCAGTGCCCGCACCTTGCCGGATTTGATGTGACTGACCACCGATGCGGGGCCGGTGGCGAGTGCATCAACCTGGCCGCCCAGTAGGCCAATCACCGCGGGGCCGGCACCCGTATATGGAATGTGCGTGATGGAGAACTTCTCTGCGGCCTTCAGCTGCTCCATCGGTACATGCATGGTGCCGTAATTGCCCGAAGATCCATAGTTGAACTTGGTGGGATTTTTGCGCATCTCCGCCACGAACTCTTTATAGGTCTTCCATGGTGTTTCTGCCCGCACCACCAGCACAGTGGGATCGGCCGTGATACGCGCGATGGGTTTGAGTTGATTTAATTCATAGCTCGGTGCTTTGCCGAGAATGCGATCGGCCTCGGGAATTACCGAGACTGAAGACAGGGCCATCAAAATCGTATAGCCATCGGGCCTGGCCTTGGCCACATGCGCAAAGCCGATGCCGCCGCCTGCGCCAGCGCGATTTTCGACCACCACGCTTTGCTTCAAGATGCGGCCCATCGCCTCGGCCATGGGCCGGCCCACCGTATCCGCCACGCCTCCGGGCGGAAAGGGCACCACCATGGTGATCGCGCGGGCGGGATAGGACTCCTGCGCCATGCCATGGGGCAGCGCTGCCGCACCCAAAGCGGCCGCTGCACATAAATGGGTTAGGCGTTGAAAAAAGACTGAAGACATCATGAGCACTCTCCTGGGAACAAACCGATCAACTCAATTGCATGGGTGGCTTAAAATCGCGGCTCTCTTCCTTCAGCGTGTGCCCTCATGAAATTCGCGACGTTTAAACCCAATCATGCTACTTCTGAGATTTTAGTCGGCATTGTCTCCGACGACGAACGCCACATTCAGGCCCTTGGATTCGATGCGGCCCAGGCAGCCAGTGGTGTCGCCGCAGTGGTCCGGGCCCAGGCGGCGGGCGTCTCGCTGCCTGCAGCGGGCAGGCGCTACGACCTTTCGGCCATTGAGCTGCTGGCGCCCTTTCCCCGGCCGGCGCGAAATATTTTTTGTGTCGGCAAAAACTATTTTGATCACGCTAAGGAATTCGCACAAAGCGGCTTTGACAGCAGCACAAAGCCTGGTGACGACATTCCCGCCGATCCGATTTTTTTTACCAAGGTGCCCGAGAGCGTGATTGCCTCCGGCCAGGCCATTGTCATCCCACAGGGGGTCTCCGAGGCCATCGACTACGAGGCCGAGCTGGCGGTGATTATTGGAAAACAGGCCAAGGGCATCGCCGAGGCAGACGCGATGGACTGCGTCTGGGGCTACACGATCGTGAACGATGTCACAGCACGCGATTGGCAGAATCGGCACAAGCAATGGTTTATGGGAAAAAGCTTTGATACCTTTTGCCCCATGGGGCCCTGGGCTGTGACCAAGGATGCGTGTCGGGGCGAGCAGACCCAGGTTCGCTGTTTTGTTAACGGTGAGTGTCGGCAAAATGCCTCGACCACCGATTTGATTTTCAAAATCCCGAAGCTGATTGCCACCGTATCTGCAGGCATCACGCTTTACCCGGGCGACATTATTGCCACCGGCACCCCTGTGGGCGTGGGCATCGGATTTAAGCCGCCGAAATACTTACAGCGAGGCGACCGCGTGCGGGTAGAAATTGATGGCATCGGCGCCATCGAAAACCCGGTGATCTAGGGGGTGTAGATCTCGGGCCCGTCATCTTTTTTCTTCACGGGCTTGACCAGGTCTTCGCGCTGAATGCCCAGCCACATGGTGATGGGTGCCATCACGAGCACCGAAGAATAAATTCCAAACACGATGCCAATGGTCAGCGCCAGGGCGAAATAAAACAGGACTGGCCCGCCAAAAATGAGCATGGCCAGCACCATGGCCTCTGTGGTGCCGTGGGTGATGATGGTGCGGCTCATGGTGGCCGTGATGGCATTGTCAATGACTTCGGTCACGGAGGCCTTGCGCATCTTGCGAAAGTTCTCGCGTATTCGATCGGCCACCACAACCGATTCGTTGACCGAGTAGCCCAATACCGCCAAGATGGCTGCGAGCACGGAGAGCGAAAACTCCCACTGAAATGCTGCAAAGAACCCCACGATGATCACCACATCGTGCAGGTTGGCGATGATGGCAGCCACCGCGAATTTCCACTCAAAGCGAATCGCCAAGTAGATCATGATGCCGATCACCACAAACAGCAGCGCCAGCGCGCCTTCGGTGGCAAGTTCTTCGCCTACCTGCGGGCCAACGAACTCCACACGGCGCAGCTCAACATTAGGTGTCGCCGCCTTCAGCGCCGCCATCACCTTTTCGCTTTGCTCGCTGGTGGCTTTTGCGGCCGCTTTCTCATCCGCACCCGCCTGCTCAGAACGCAGGGGCAATCGAATCAACAAATCGCGCGAGGTGCCAAAATTTTGCACCTGCGCATCGGCATAGCCAAGGTCTTCGACAACTTTGCGGACTTCGGATAAGGGCGCAGCCTGGGGGTAGGAGACCTCCATCACGGTGCCACCGGTGAACTCAATTGAGAAATGTAGGCCCCGAATGGCGATGAAGGCTACCGCGGCGATGAATGTGGCCACTGAGATCAGATTAAAGATCAGCGCATGCCGCATGAAGGGGATGTCTTTTTTAATTCGGAAAAATTCCATCTGCTGATCCCCCTAGCCGATTGA